>URWQ01000008.1 GCA_900551635.1 uncultured Collinsella sp.
TTGCCATCACGGCTCGAGACGGCGATGCCAATCCTGGTCTCCCCTATGTCCAGCGCGAGCGCAACCACAGTGACTTCTTAGATTCTTAGGCGCCGAGCGCGGTCTTAGCGGCCGCGAGGGCATCGGCGATGCCGGCAGCATTCTTGCCACCGGCCTGGGCCATGTTGGGACGACCGCCACCGCGACCGTCGACCAGACCCGCGATCTGCTTGATCACGTTACCGGCGTGGAAACCGGCCTTGACGGCGTCATCAGAGCCGGCAGCGAGCAGGGCCGGAGTGCCCTTCTCAGTCACGCTGGCGACGACACAAGCGACAGGGCCGGCGACCTTCTGATGCACGGTATCCCATACGTTGCGCAGGTCGGCAGCCTCAAGGCCCTGGAGCTCAGCGACAACGAGCTTATAGCCGTCGAGCTCGACGGCGCCCTCGATGGCGCTGGAGATGGCGTCGGAGGAGCCACCGGTCAGAGCCTTTTTGAGCTTATTGGACGTCTCGCGCAGCTCGGCCTGCAGGTTCTCCACACGAGCGGGAACCTCATCCACGCGGCACTTGAGCGCAGCGGCGGCGGCGGTAACGAGTGCCAGGCGGTCGGCCATATAGTCGAGGGCACCCTTAGAGGTCACGGCCTCGATACGGCGGACATTGGAGCCCGTGGAGGACTCGGAAATGATCTTGAACAGGCCGATCTCGGCGGTGTTGGCAGCGTGGGTGCCACCGCAGAGTTCGCGGGAGAACGGCTGGTCCTCAGCGCCCACGGAGACAACGCGGACGACGTCGCCATACTTCTCGCCAAACAGGGCGACAGCGCCGGCAGCCTTAGCCTCGTCGATGCCCATGACACGGGTCACGACCGGCTTGGAAGCGAAGATCTGCTGGTTGACCAGGTCCTCGACAGCCTTGAGCTGCTCGGAGGACAGGGCCTCGAAGTGCGTAAAGTCAAAGCGCAGGTGCTCGGGCGTCACCAGCGAGCCGGCCTGGGAGACGTGCTCGCCCAGGACCTGCTTAAGGGCGGCGTCGAGCAGGTGCGTGGCGGTGTGGTTGCGGCGCAGGAAGCCACGGCGCTCGGCGTCGAGCGCGGCGGTCACGGTAGCACCGACGGCCAGCGTGCCCTCGGCAATGTGGGCGACGTGAGCATACAGGCCGTTGTGGTTCTTGGTATCGGAAACGGTCAGCGAAACGCCCTCGGCGGAAAGCTCGCCGGCATCGCCCTGCTGGCCACCCATCTCGGCATAGAACGGAGTGCGGTCGAGAACGACCTCGACGTCCTCGCCGGCGGCAGCGGACTCGACGGACTCGCCGTTGCGCACGATGGCAACAACCTTGGCGCCCTCGATCACATCGTTGTCATAGCCGTCGAACTCAGTCGCGGCGACCTTGTCGGAAAGCTCGACCCAAACGTCGTTGAAGCTGCCCCAGGCGTCGCCTTTGGCATTGGCGCGGGCGCGGGCCTTCTGGTCCTCCATGCAGGCAGTGAAGCCGTCCATATCGACATCGTGGCCAGCGGTGCCGGCGATCTCGACGGTCAGGTCGATGGGGAAACCAAAGGTGTCGTGCAGCTTAAAGGCAACGTCGCCCGGAAGCACAGCGCCCTCGGCAAGCGCTGCCAGGGCCTCGTCCAGGTAAACACGGCCGTTGTCGAGCGTCGTGGAGAAGCGCTCCTCCTCGGAGGCGACGATACCCTTGACGAGGGCGACGTTCTTGAGCAGCTCGGGATAAGCCTCGCCCATCTGAGCGTTGACTTCGTCGATGAACTTGGTCAGGAAGGCGCCCTCGATGCCCAGCAGGCGACCGTGGAACACGGCACGACGGAGCAGGCGGCGAAGGACGTACTCGCGACCCTCGTTACCGGGAAGGATGCCGTCCGAGATCATAAAGTCGACGGCACGGGAGTGGTCGGCGATGATACGCAGGGAGCGGCTGGCGCCGGAGTAATCGTCGGCGTCATAGGTCTTGCCGCTAATCTTCTCGCCCAGCTTGATGAGATGCTGCATCAAGTCGCCGTCGTAGTTGGCGGTCTTGTGCTGCATGATGGCGGCCATGCGCTCCAGGCCCATGCCCGTATCGAGGTTGCGGTGCGGCAGCTCCGGCATGGAGCCGTCCTCCTGGCGATCATACTGGGTAAAGACGAGGTTCCAGAACTCCAGGAAGCGGTCGCAGTCGCAGCCGGGCTTGCAGTCGGGACTACCGCAGCCGACCTCCTCGCCCATGTCAAAGTAGATCTCGGAGCAGGGACCGCAGGGGCCAGTGGGGCCAGCGGCCCAGAAGTTGTCGTCCTCGCCCAGGCGGGAGATGTGGTCCTCGGCAACGCCCAGAGAACGCCACACGTCGTGGGTCTCGTCGTCCTCGGTAAAGACGGTAAAGTACAGGCGGAGCGGCAGCTTGAACTCCTTGGTGATGAGCTCAAAGGCCCAGGCGCAAGCCTGCTGCTTGGAGACGCCGCCAAAGGAGAAGTCGCCGAGCATCTCGAAGAAGGACAGGTGACGGCCGTCCTCGCCGATGCAATCGATGTCGTTGGTGCGGACGCACTTCTGGCAGGAGATAGCGCCGATCTCCTTCATGGTCTTCTTGCCCTGGTAGTACTCCTTAAACTGGTTCATGCCGGCGTTGGCAAGCAGCAGCGAAGGATCGTCGGGGACGAGGGACGAAGAAGGATAGAGCTTAAGACCGCGCTCCTCAAAGAAGTTGAGGAACTTGGAGCGAATCTCGGCCGTAGTCATTGACGGGTAGTCAGCACTCATAGAGGGAATCTCCTCGGTTTCACATCGAAACAGTTCAAACGTAACGATATTACCATCCCACCGCGCAAGTGCAAAAAAGAGGGCCGGCACAATGCCGGCCCTTCAGCGAAATTGCATGTTAGCGCGTATGAATATTAATCCGAATTACCCCGCTAGTTGTCATCATCGTCCATGGAGCCGTCGATGCCGGTTTTGGTGTCGTCATCCGTGTTGGAATCGTCATCCTTAGCGAAGGGGTTCTTGAAGAAGCCCGTCGCATCGGGCTGCAGACCAGAGAGCTTGATCCAGGGATTATCGAGATCGGGCTTGGGCATGGCCTTGGCCTCGGGCGCAGTCTCGTTGCCGATGAGCTCGGACTCGTAGATGAAGGTGTCGTCGCCGAGCGCGTCGTAGGCGGCGACCGGGTTGCCATCGGCATCGCGGTACGGCGTGCCCTTAAACACGGCGCCGTCATAGGCCACAAGCTGTCGGCCGGTCTCATTCTCGAAGTAGTACACGAAGATACCCTTGAGGGCCGCACAAAGCGGGATGGCAATAATCATGCCGATGGGGCCCATGAGTGCCGAGCCAATAACGAGCGCCGTGAGGCTCATGATGGGATGCACCTGCACCGAGCTCTGCATGACCTTGGGCGAAATGACGTTATCGGTGACGTTTTGCGCGACCATCGTCACGACGAGCGTCCATAACGCCAACATGGGGCTGAACATGAAACCGAGCACCGTGGCGATTGCTGCGCTCACCCAGGGACCGACGACCGGAACCAAATGCATGATGCCGGTAAAGATAGCCATGAGCGCCGCATACGGATGGCCGATGATCATAAAACCGATAAAGGCGAGGAAACCACCGCAGATGGACGTCACGACCATACCGCGCATGTAGCCGCCGACAGAGCGAGAAAGGATGGCGACCATAAAGCGGTACGAGGTCTCCTTCTCCTGACCGATGATGGTGCAAATCTCGTGGTGCATGCGAGGGTAGTCGCAGGCCATCCAGTAGGCAAGCACCAGGCCAAGGAAGATAACGAACAGCTGCGAGGCCGTATTGGTGATGAGTGGGAACACACCACGACCAAGCTCGGCGGCAATCTGAGACACATACCTCGATGCCACGGCAACCAGCGACGAAAGATTATCGTCCAAATACTCCTTGAGCGGCGTGTTGTTGAGCGTCTTTGCATGCGAGATCATCTCGTTGAGATCGCCACCCGCAACACGAAGCTGCTCGGGCAGGCGGCTCAGGACTTCCATGATCTGACCAAAGAGAATCGGCGACAAGATGCAAACGACACCGACGAGCACGGCAACAACAACAATTAGCGCGATAAGCGAACCGATGCCGCGATTCACGCCATGATGCTCGAGCCAATTGGTAATCGGGGACATCACAAAGGCAATGATGGAACCAACGGCGAGAAACTCGATAACCGGCGCCAGCATGCCCATAAGGTTAAAGATGACAGCGGCGATGACAATGCAGCCGACAACAGCCCAAATGCGAAGCGTCAGAATGCGGGTGTCGCGCAGCACGCGATCGGTTTGTTGGGGGCGCTCACTCATGAACGAATCATCACTCCGTCGGGGTCGATCTTGTCCTGAATCTTCTTAAGCGTGCGGCGCAGCAGGCGCGAAACCTGCACCTGAGAAATACCCAGCTTCTTGGCGATCTCGATCTGGGTCATGCCCTTTACAAAGCGCAGCTCGATAACCTCGCGCTCGCGCGGCGAGAAATCACGGATGGCTTCCTCGATCACCAAGCGGTCATCGGTAAAGTCGAGCTCATTGTCGTCGTCGGCGTAGCGATCGAGAATCGAGGGGGCATCGTCGGAATCGGACGCACCAGGAGCCTCGATGGGCACCGAGGTATAGGCCGAAGACGATTCCATGGCCTCCAGCACCTCATCGACCGTCACGTCCAAGTACTCAGCGATTTCCTCAACCTTAGGCGAGCGCTGTAGCTCGTTGGTGAGCTTATCGGTAGCCTGGTTGACCTTGGCCGAGAGCTCCTGCAAGCGACGGGGCACGCGCACGCTCCAGCCCTTGTCGCGGAAATGGCGTTTGATCTCGCCCAGGATAGTGGGTGTCGCAAACGTTGTGAACTCGAGCCCGCGCTCAGGGTCAAAGCGGTCGATAGCCTTGAGCAAACCCAGATAGCCGACCTGCATGAGGTCGTCGAGCGGCTCGCCGCGATTCTTAAATTTGTTGGCAAGAAACCTTACCAGGTTCATATGGGACATGACGAGCTGCTCGCGCGCGTCCGGATCACCGGTTTCTTTGTAGCGACGAAACAGCTCGCGGGTTTTCTCCTTGTCCCAAGCGGTCTTACCGCTCCGGGAACGTTCGGTCATATTAGATATCCGCCTTGAGGTCGAGGGAAAGCGTCAGAGGCGCCGCAGTCTTTTCGTAGGAATCGCACACGCTAGCCAAAATGAGCTCGGCATACACGGCAGCCTGATCATCCTCATCGACAGTCGCCTGATCGCCAAAGGTAAAGGTCATGCCAACGTGAGATTCGTCGGCATCGAATTTGATCGAGATGCCATCGGAATCAACAGCCGTGCAGCCGAAAATAAATGCTTCCTCGGCAGCCATACGAATGTCCTCGATGCGATCGACGGACATGGAGCAGAGCGCACCAACATTTGCCGCCGTCATGCGCACAAGGCGCGCCAGACGCGGGTCGCCGGCAACGGTCAGCGTAATGGGGCAAGTTGCTTCGCTACTCATCGCAGGACTCCTCGGTGGTCTCGGCGGGCGTGTAGGTGTAATACTGGGCTGCTTTAGCAGCAGGCTTCTGTGCATCATTGTCACCAGCAGCGACATCGTCCGCGGCTTCGCCAATCAGGACACGCTCGGTCGGCTGCTCGGCTTCTTCGGCAGCGGAAAGCTTGCGCTCGGCGTCGGCCGCGGGAGTCTTCACCTTGTTAAAGAGTTTCTGCACGGCACCGGCAGCGGAGTCGGTCACACTCGACACGGCATTGCTGGCCTCGGCCATACTGCCGGTGACCTCGGAAATATCGCGGACGACCGCCTCGACTTCTACGAGGTTGGAGGTAAGGGCATCAACTGCCGTCTTGCTCGACTTAAGCAGCGGCTCCATCTGGGCAAGTGCCGGCGTAAGCTCGTCGACAGCGCCGTCGAGTTTTGCCACCACAGGCTGAGCCTCGGCGATGGTGTTGTTGAGGTCGTTAACGGTCTTATCGAGCGAGTCGACAACGGTGCGGGTCTTGCGCAGGGTAAGCGCGAGCTCAACGATGGCCCACACGCCGGCAACAGCGAGCAGCAGCAGGGCGATTTGAATGGGACTCATACAAGCCTCCCAAAGGAATCGATATACAGACGGTTTCCATGGTACCCCAAAGGGGACCGAACATGCCATGAGCAGCAACGTGGGACAAAATTATCAGCAGCTACTTCGGTGCATTCCCGCTGCGGTCGCGTTCACTTTGCTCTACGCGCCATTCTTCCCAACCGCGGCCGGCAGGCTGCCAAAATGCACCGCGTTCCAAGCCTTCGGGCAAATAGCGCTGGTCGACCCAGCCTTCGGGATAATCGTGCGGATACTTATACACACCGTATTCATCGCTGCCCGGGCGATGGCGATCGCGCAGGTAGCTGGGCACCTCGCGAAGCCCACTAGAATGGATATCGGCCAGCGCCGCATCGATCGAGGCCTCGCACGCATTGGACTTGGGCGCCAAGCACACATAGAGCGCAGCTTGTGCAAGGTTAATGCGACATTCAGGATAGCCAATAACTTCAGCAGATTTAAAGGCAGCATGCGCCACCAAAAGCGCCTGCGGGTCGGCGTTGCCAACATCCTCAGAAGCGTGAATCATAATGCGGCGAGCGATAAACTTAGGATCCTCCCCAGCATCGATCATGCGCGCGAGCCAATAGATCGTGGCATCGGGGTCGCTACCGCGCATAGACTTAATAAACGCACTGATGATGTCGTAGTGCATGTCGCCGTTTTTGTCATACGTAAAGCCGCGACGCGGGTTGGCAATCTTTACGTCATCCACGGTGATGGGATAGCGCTCCCCCGCCGCCGGCGCTGGCGTCCCCTCGGTATCGGGACGCGTAACGGCAATCTCGCTCGCCAGCTCAAGTGTCGTCAGGGCCGAGCGTGCATCACCCGCAGCCAGCGTACAAATGGTCTTGACCGTATCCTCATCGGCCGAGAACTTACCGTTCAAGCCCTGCGGCGCCTCAAGCGCACGTTCAATAAGCGTGGCGATATCCTCATCCTTCAGATGCTCAAGCTCCACGACGCGACCACGTGAGAGCAGTGCCGAGTTGACCTCGAAGTACGGGTTCTCCGTCGTAGCGCCAATCATAATGACGGTACGGTTCTCAACTGCATGCAGCAGGGCATCCTGCTGCGACTTAGAGAAGCGGTGAATCTCATCGATGAATAGAATGGTGCGGCGGTCGTACGTATTCAGGCGCGTCTTGGCCTCATCAATCACGCGACGCAGGTCCTTCACGGTACCCGTGACGGCGCTGACCTCGACAAACTCGCTCTTGGTATGGTTGGCGATAATGTGGGCCAGCGTCGTCTTGCCCGTACCGGCAGGCCCGTACAGAATCACGCTCGAAAGCACGTCGTGCTCGATCGCGGCACGCAACCATGAGCCCTTACCGACGGCCTTTTGCTGGCCCACGTACTCGTCGAGCGAATTGGGTCGCATGCGCACCGCGAGCGGCGCATTTTTAAAGGAACGCTCGCGCGTCGAGGCAGAAAAAAGGTCGTCCATAGCCATCCCGTGCATCAATCAAAAACGTTTTCAACTAACCAGTATACCGAAAGGATACGAACTACCGTTCGTTAATATAGGTACGATGCGGAAACTTTAGACCCGGGAACAGCTTGCTCGTCAGTTCGCAGAAATAACCGTCCGTCATGCTCGCGATATAATCCACCACGGCTTGATCCTTGTCGTCCTGCCAGGCATAGGTGCGATCGTAGTAGGAAAGTTGCTGCTCAATGCGCGAAATATGGTGCTTAAAGATGTAAGAGGACTCGTCACCACTGTTTAGATCCCGCAGGCAACGGTCGTAGAGCTTTTCGAAGGCCTCGCGCAGCTCCACCTCGGAATCGCCTTCGATACCGCCCTTGCTATAGATCTTCTCGTAGTTCTCGCGCTTGGCTCGGCGGATTTCCTCAAACAGGTCCTCGCTCATCTCGATGCGCGGCTTACCATAGCTGTGCTCAACGATATCGATGGAAGCGTGCGTAAGGATCCAGCTGTTGTAGGCACCGCCCCGGCCATCATCAAAAGCGTCGGGTGACAGCAGGCCCGCCGCGATCGCATCCTGACGGTCACGACCGACGTAGGCAAGGATATCCGAGATGCGGACCACACAGCCTTCGAGCGTCATGGGACGCAGATGCCCAATTGCGCTATAGCCCGTGGCAATGCAATCCTCAACCGTCTGGTCAAACTGGTCAAAGGAGCTCATGTCCGAGAGCTCAAACACACGCTGCTCGTACTCGCCGTTATGGCATAGCACGCCGTCGAGCGTCTGGAGCGACACGTTGCGGCCGTACAGTGCGTCGAGCACGCGGACCGACTGCACGTTATGGAAAAAATAACGCCCCGTGCGCTCATGATAGATATCGTTGAGGAAGCGCTCGCCGGCATGGCCGAAAGGCGTGTGTCCCAAGTCATGACCCAGGCCAATCGCCTCGATCAAATCGCAATTGAGCCCCAGGGCGCGACCGATATCGCGCGCAATGCGGGAGACAAGCTGCACGTGCAAACCGCGGCGTGACAGATCGTCATTGCTACGGAAGCTAAAGACCTGCGTTTTGCCTGCATAACGGGTGTACGCCGGAAGATGAAGTATCTTTTCGGTATCGCGCATAAACGCCGGACGCATAAGCGTACCTTTGTCGGCGGCGCGATCAATACGACGAATGACCTGATCGTCGTTGCAACGATACGGGTTGACATAGCCCGAAGCACGATCGGCGACAATGCGCTCGACCAGTTCGGGCGACAACGCCGAGGGAATACGGTCCATGCGCGCCTTAATGACGGCCGTTTCTTGATTAGTTGCCATGGCATGCTCCTTAAGAAGGATGCGCAATCGGTTACAAAGTGCAGCCCACGACCTCGATTATGGCAAAAATCGGCACCAAAAACGGGAGCAATGGCAGGGAGCGTGATTTTGTGAAGAGGCAGGAGAGGGCCAGGACCAGGAGCGAAACGGCAAATGCCACGATGCCGCCCATAGGGTCGAGCGTGCAAAGCGCGAAGAGTGCTTTGGCGTCCCCCATGCCAATCCCCGGGGCTTGACGAAGGCGCCGCCAGAGCGACTCAGTAAGCACAAGGGCAAGGTAGACGATGACCGCAAGACCGGCATGATCAAGTGCAGTGTTAACGCCCCTGTCAAGCCAAACGCCCGCCAACGCCGCCACGGCACATGCGCCGGCAAGCCCATTGGGAAACCGTCGCTCTCGGGCATCAATTGCCACGCCGGCAAAGATGCAAATCCAAAACGGGATATAGACCATCGGACTCCTCCTCGAGCTGCATCGCAAAAGCAAAAACCACCACAAAGGTGCCTGTCCCCTTTGCGGTGGTTTTGGTGGTGGTTATTTGGCGCCTTGCATGACCTCGTCAAGGGTAACGTTGACGGCGTGCTGCGTCGGCACCCAGTCGACCTTCAGGAACAGCGCGGCCACCGTGATGGGGATATAGCTGAACATAAAGATCGGGAAGGTAAACAGGTTAGTCACCAGACGCCACTTTTGCGCGCAGTGAATGTGCTTGTACTCAAAGATAGTCGTGAGCAGCGCCAGGATAAAGAAGGTCTGATACATCATGGCGAAGGTCATAATGAGCGAAGCGGCGCACGCCTGCATCTCGACTTCGGTAGCCAAGAAACCATGCGAAAGGCCACCCACAATCAAGAACGTCGCATTAGCGAGCATCGAGATCAGCGATAGCAGCATACCCGGGGCGATCGTCATGAACATGTCGTAGGCGGCAAAGCGATGATAGCGGAACGTCGACTTGACCAGATGCTTACCGTAGGTAAAGAACACCTGGTAAAAGCCCTTGGTCCAGCGCATACGCTGCTTCCAGGATGCCTTGAACGTCACGGGTTGCTCGTCAAAGAACTCCGCCGGCGCATAGCCAATGCGAATACCGTGAATAGCGCAGAACGTAGTGAACTGAATGTCCTCGGTCAGCGTGTGGAACTGCCAACCGTGCATGCCCTCGATAACGCTTGACGAGATAAGGTAACCCGAACCCGAAACAGCGCAGGACGTCTTGCAGATATTACGCGCGTTGTTGAGGAAGCGCGCCTCGCGTAGATACCACGTGGCATTAGCAGCCGAGATCCACGAGCTGCCGAAGTTCTTGGAATTGCGATAGCTCGTGACCACATAGAAGCCCTGGTCAAAGGCATCATTCATCTTGGAAACGTAATCGCGGGAGATAACGTTATCGGCATCGAAGATAAAGTAGCCCTCAAACGTGTCGGGATACTCGTTGAGAATGCGGTCGAAGCCAAAGTCCATGACCCAGCTCTTGCCCTTGCGGGCCAGGTCATTGCGCTCGTAAACAATGGCACCGGCCTCGCGCGCGAGCTGCGCCGTGTTGTCGGTGCAGGCATCGGCGACCACGAAAACCTCGATGAGCTCGGACGGATAATCCTGGTCCTTGATGGAGCGAACGAGGTTGGCGATCACGGCCTCCTCATTATGCGCCGCGATAAAAAAGGCATAGCGATGGAGTTTTTTGGCCTTGGGAGGCGCGACCTCGCCACGAAGAGCGCCAATGACAAAGAAGACCACCTGGTACAGAAAGCAGACCGTGAGCAGCGTGACGACAATCTGGTTGAAGATCACGATGGGTGTGTTGGTTTGTAAAAAGGCGAGCATGCAGGCTCCCAGCAACGCGTAACGTAAACAATCGTATATCTTACCGCAGGCTTACCGAGTTCAAGAAACCACCTAATACTGGCTAGGCTTCGAGAAGACCGAGCTGCGGAACGATTTCATCTCCAACGGCCGTGCGACCGAGCGAGCGCGGAGCCAGATCGTCGAGAACAGCAGCGAGATCCCACGGCAACTCGTCGCGGCACTCAATGCGCTCCCCCGTCACGGGATGGTCGAACGCCACGCGCCAGGAATGAAGGAACTGCCTGGTCAGGCCCTGGTCGGCGCGCGCATCGCACTTGCCGTAGAGTGGATCGCCCACGCAGGCGTGGTTGATATGACGCATATGCACGCGAATCTGGTGCGTGCGACCGGTAAACAGATGGCACTCAACGAGCGTATAACCATCGTCAAAGCGCGTGGAATCAAAGCGCTCGAGGACTTTAAAGGTCGTAATGGCCTGACGGGCAAAGGGGTCGTCCGAAACCGCCATCTTGACGCGGTCGCGCGTAGAACGGGCGATACCGGTATTGATGGTGCCCTCGTCCATGGCGATGTGCCCGTGGACAAGCGTGATATAGCGGCGGTCGAGCGTACGCGTGCGAATGAGATTTTGAAGCGCGCGCTGGGTGTCGTCGTCTTTTGCCGCGAGCATAAGGCCCGAGGTATCGCGATCCAGGCGATGCACGATGCCGGGGCGGTCCTCACCCTGCACGGTACCAAGATGATCGATACCGCAGTGGTAGACCAAGGCGTTCGCAAGCGTGCCGCTCTCGTGGCCGTGGGCGGGATGGCACACCAGCCCGCGCTGCTTGGAGAGCACAATGAGATAGTCGTCCTCATAGCGAATGTCGAGCGGGATGGCCTCGGGAATCACATCGGTGGGATCGTGCGGCTCGGGCAGGTCGACCGAGATGCGGTCACCGGCGCGTACGGCATACTTTTTTGACAGACAGGTCTCGCCGTTCACGATTACGGCGCCGCCCTCGATCAGATGCGCGCAGGCAGAGCGCGTGGGGCAGCCGTCGTTGGCACCCAGAAAGGCGTCGAGACGCTGGCCAGAGCAATCGTCGGCAACAAGAATATGGATGTCGGCCATTAACGCTCATTCCTTTCGCGAATCTTGCGGGCACGCTCCCCACGCTGCTTGGCTTTGCGCTTAGCGCGGGCCTCATCACGGGCATTGAGCTCAGCAGTCGCATCGACCTCGCGAGCGGCGGGACTCAAGAACATGTAACCGATAAGCGCCAGCACAACACCGACCGTAATGCCGATATCGGCCACATTGAAGACGGGAAAGTCGATGAAGGTGGTGGCAATAAAATCGGTCACGAAGCCAAAGGCCAAACGATCGATAGCGTTGCCGATAGCACCGCCCGCAACCATCGCCATGCCCACAACCTCAAGATGGGCGAGCTGGGGTGCACGAACGAGGTACACGGCAATAGCGACAATGACCGCCAGCGCCAGCACGGCAAACGCGATGCCATGCCCCTCGCCCATGCTAAAGGCAGCGCCGATATTGCGGACAAACAGGAAGTCGATCACGCCGGGGATGACGGTCACATGCAGTGCATCGCCCACGGCACGAACCGCAAGCTTGGTCAACTGGTCAACAAGCAGCACAACCAGCGCCACCCCACCAGCAACACCCAACCGCCAACGCAAAGGCGGCGTCATATCCCCAGTACGACCCAAATCAATCCCCTACCCTCAAGAACATCGAATTCCGTTTAATGCAAGTAATCATCTTATAGTGACAAACGCCAAACGCGCAGCATATTCACCAACGCTAGCGAAATAACCAGCTAAAAACGAAAGCGGCATTCCGAAAAACAGAATGCCGCTTGGACGTGACAAAAGTTGACGTTGGGGACGTTCTTGTTTGACTAGTCGTTTAAGAACGTCCCCAATGACTAGTCAGAAATGAGCGTGGATAATCTCCCGTTTTTGGCCCCCGTGTGGACTCAAAGTGGGAGATTATCCGCGCTCGTTAGATAAGCGTCCAAAATCCACGCTCGTTTTAATATGGCTGGGCTGCGGTGCCTATCTAATCGGCTCAGCGTCTTCCCTGAGAATCGAAAGATACTCTTCATACCCGTACTGTCGGTATCTCTGTCTTGACTCGTCGAGTGGACGGAGGATACCCAATTCTTCAAATGATTTGACGAGCGAGCTCGCGGTGCTCCTACCGATATCGAGTCGGGCAGCGATAAATGCGGTGTCGAGGATGGGATGCTCTTCAAGAAGGCTCAGCAGCCTTTGTCCGTTTGCGGCAGTCCTTCCGAGATTTTCGGTAATAGCTGCCGTCGAACGGTTGTGGAGATCAACAAGACTCTTTAAAGACCCTACCGAGTCCTTCGCACTCTCAAGAAGACTGGCGCAGAAAAACTCTATCCATTCCTCGTAAGTTCCTCGTTCCCTTACGGATGTGAGTTGTCGGTAGTACTCGCTTCGATTTTTCTTGAACTGGAACGATGGATAGAACAAGCAAGAATGAAGAACGCCATCGTTGATGAGCATAAGTGTAATGAGAAGCCTGCCCAGGCGACCGTTTCCGTCTAGGAATGGATGGGCAGTTTCAAATTGGTAATGGACGAGCGCCGCCCGCACGATCGGATCCATTTCGACTTGAGGCTCATTGATAAATCGTTCGAGGTCCTGGAGCGTGTTGCTCAAATCTTCAATGTTTGGAGGGACGAACGATGCAGTTGCAATGGTGCAGCCTGAAGGACCAATCCAGTTTTGTGAGGAGCGCAGCTCGCCTGGATTCTTCTCCGTTCCGCGCACTCCGTCCAGTAGGACCGCATGAACCTGCCTGAGAAGCCTCGTACAC
This sequence comes from uncultured Collinsella sp., assembly GCA_900551635.1. Lineage (GTDB taxonomy): Bacteria > Actinomycetota > Coriobacteriia > Coriobacteriales > Coriobacteriaceae > Collinsella. The sequence goes on from URWQ01000008.1 coordinate 13,476, forward strand.
AAGGGCATCTTTTTGAGCAGTTCTACGCCGCGGTCGACAGCACGGACATAATTCACGACTTCTGCGACATCTTTATGATGGAGTTGGGTTTGCGATGGACTAAGTAGGTCGTCAAACGTGCACTGGGTTCCCTCAATTTGCGAAGAAAGGAGTGCTTCTTTGCGCACATACATTGTCAGATACATGTCGGCGTTGGGAACAAAGTAGAGCATGCCTTCAAGCTCTCCAAGCTTTCGTGAGCATGTGGAAAGCGTGCGATAGGTTTCCTCAGTGAGGTTTAGCTGCCTCAATGATTGCAAGGGCGTTGGCAAAAACGAATAGTAAGCCAATTTCCCCGATAGATTATTGCGGAGCGTTCCCTGGCCGTTCTCCTCGATTTGCATCGCGCCCTCCATATCTTTAGTGCCGGAAACTCGTTATTAGGCTAATCATATCAATTCTAATAACGAGTTTATGGCGAAAATAGTTATTAGAGTCGATTTGAATAATCTAATGACGAGAAGTCGTTATTGCTTTGGTGCAAGGTGGTCGAGTGGTCCCTCGGGCGCAGAGGAAAACGGATCATTCAACATGAGCGTGGATAATCTCCCGTTTTTGGCCCCCGTGTGGACTCAAAGTGGGAGATTATCCACGCTCGTTAGATATGCGTCCGAAAATCCACGCTCGTCGCTACTTGAGCCCGGGCAGGCGGGTGTAGGGGAACGAGCGCTCCAGGAATTCGGAGCAGCGGACGTAGTCTTTGGCGAAGTAGCTGCTGTAGAGCGAATCGAGCACGTATTGCACGGCGATGTGGCTCGCGAACTGCGTGATGCGATGCGTCATACTCTCGTGGTCACTCACCGTAAGGTAGGCGGCAAAGCCAGGGTGAATGCGCGCGCAATAAGGCGTGCCGATGACGATGACCGGGACATGCCGACTGCTGAGAATCGGCAAGATGTCCTTGAGGTTGGGGGCAAGGCCGCTGTAGGAGATGACGATTGCCGCATGGTCGGGACCCGAGGCGAGCGCCGTTCGCACCTGGGCCTCGACACCGTCGTGGCACGTCGCGCTTTTACCGGCGGAGAGCAGGCGATCGCGGAACATTCCCGCTGGATAGAGGTTGTGCGAGCCCGTGTAGATGTCGACCTGTCGGGCGTTCGCGATGAGCTTGGCGGCGTGGTCAAGTTGCGTGGGGTCGAGCAGCTCCTGCGTTTCGGCCAGCGTGGTCTGGTAGAGCCCCTCCATGCGTTCCATAACCTGCGCGGGAGTGGAGGTGGCATCGAAGGGGAAGTTGATGTCCACGTCGCGCCGGTTGCCCGCCTCGGTTGCCAGGCGGATGAGCTCGACCTTGAGATCTTTGAAGCCCTCGAGGCCGAGCTTTTTGCAAAAACGGTGCACGCTCGCAACAGAAACGCTGGTGCGCGTGGCAAATTCCTTAATCGAAAGCCCGCGGATGTCCTTACCGATGGCAAGGGCTGCAATGCCGAGCTGTTGCTCGGTGGGGGTGAGGCCCTGCGCCTCGGTGATCTTGCGTTTGATATCCATGCGAACTCCCACACTCGCCAAACCTGCCAAAAAGGGACAGATTTATTTTGGCACGTTTCGGTCGGTGTCAGGAAGTGTCAGGGACGGGGCGGCGGCAGGACTCGAGAACGAAAAGAAGTGTCGGGCTTGGCGCGCCCGCTTCTGCCCGTCCCGCGCGTGGGCGATACTCAGCTCATCGATCCGCGATGCAAAGGAGATGCTCATGGCAAACATCAAGTTCCCCGAGGGTTTCTATTGGGGTGGCGCCACCGCCGCCAACCAGTTTGAGGGCGCTTGGAACGTGGACGGCCGCGGTCCTTCCGTCGACGACCATTTCTTGGGCGGCAGCTACAAGGAGCCGCGTCAGATTACGATCGATATCGACCCCAACCGCTTCTACCCCAATCATGACGGTATCGATTTCTACCATCACTACGAGGAGGACATCGCGCTGTTCGCTGAGATGGGCTTCAATATGTTCCGCATGTCCATCTCCTGGAGCCGTATCTTTCCCAACGGCGACGACGCTGAGCCCAACGAGGCCGGCCTCGCCTTTTACGACCGCGTCTTCGACTGCCTGCGTGCCCACAATATCGAGCCGCTCGTGACCCTCTCGCACTACGAGATGCCCTATCACCTGGTCGAGAGATACAACGGTTGGGCGAGCCGCGAGCTCATCGGCTTCTTTGAGAAGTACTGCCAGACCGTCTTCGACCGCTATCAGGACAAGGTCAAGTTTTGGCTCACCTTCAACGAGATCAACTGCGGCACTCAGGACATGGGCAACCTCTTTGAGACCAGCATGATTCAGGGCTTTGAGGGTCCGGCGTCGGCGGTCCACACTACGCCGCAGGCTCGTATGCAGGCGCTGCATCACCAGTTTGTCGCCAGCGGCCGCGTCGTGCGCTATGCCCACGAGCATTACCCGCAGTTTAAGATGGGTAACATGGACTGCTTCATCCTTTCCTATGCCGCCACGTGCGATCCGGCCGACGTGTTCGCCACGCAGCAGGAGATGAATACCATGAACTGGTACTGCTCCGACGTGCAGGTGCGTGGCAAGTACCCGTTCTATGCCAAGCGCTTCTGGGCCGAGAACGATGTTGAACTCGTGATGGAGGACGGCGACCTGCAGGATATCGCCGACGGCAAGGTTGATTTCTACACCTTTAGCTACTACATGTCCGGCACCGTGGGCACCCACAAGGATCACGAGATGACCGAGGGCAACATGACCTTTGGCGGCAAGAATCCCTATCTGGAGTCCACCGACTGGGGCTGGCAGATCGATCCGTTGGGCCTGCGCATCGCCCTCAACGAGATTTACGCTCGCTACGAGATCCCGCTGATGGTGGTCGAGAACGGCATGGGCGCCTACGACGAGGTCGAGGAGGATGGCTCCATCCATGACCCGTATCGCATCGCCTACTTGCAGAGCCACATCAAGGCCATGGGCGAGGCCATTGCCGATGGCGTTGACCTGATTGCCTACACCTGGTGGGGTCCCATCGACCTGGTTTCCGCTGGCACTGGCGAGATGCGCAAGCGCTACGGCTTCATCCACGTCGATAAGTACGACGACGGCACCGGTACCTACGAGCGCCGCCGCAAGGACAGCTTCTTCGCATACCAGAAGATCATCAAGTCCAACGGCACCGAGGGTCTGGATTAATCGACAATATAAGTGCCACTGGGGAAAAGGTTTTGGGAAGGGCTTGGAAGGGCTTGCGATTCGAGCCCTCACCTTAGCAATTTGATCATTTGGCACTATAATCACCATAGGCATGCGCATAACGTTGCGCTTAATCAAGAGGAGAAAACGTATGGGTCTGTTTGATATGTTCAAGAAGAAGGCTGAGCCCGCGGCAGCTG
>URWQ01000009.1 GCA_900551635.1 uncultured Collinsella sp.
TCTCGAGTACCTTCCAGGTTCGTACTTAGGGGCGCTTGGCCCGCCACACCTTCCAGATGAGCGACGAGTTCTACCTGGACGCCGGCATCGATCCTCCCGAGGCAGACTTTTACGACGGGTACCCGCAGTACTACGACGGCATTGGCATGATCCGCTCGTATCTGGACGAGACCGACGACGTGCTGGCTACCGACGCCGAGCGTCTGGCCCGCGTCCGCGAGGCCATCGCCGCTCGCAGCCAGCACCTGCTGTGCCTCTCGGGCGCCAGCGCACGCGACACAGTGGCCCGCTTTGTGGAATCGCCGCAGGGGCTCGCCGGCACCGTCACGGCCATCAAGAATCGCTACTTTGGCGGCAACGTGGACGTGACCGGCCTCATCGTCGCCTGCGACATTCTGGAACAGCTGCCGCAGGGCCTCTCGGGGGTTATGCTCTTTGTGCCTAAGCTCATGTTCAACGCTGACGGCATGACGCTTGACGAGTATCATCGTGACGATTTACTCGCAAGCCTTACCAGTCGCGGCGCCGAGGTTCATGTGGTGTCGACCATGCCGCATGAGCTGCTCGATACCCTGGAGCACATCCTTGGCATTGTGCCCGCGGACTCTAACATTTCCACTGACCCTACCCATTAAAGGAGTGCAGATGAAACCTATCGTCGCCGTCGTCGGACGCCCCAACGTGGGCAAGTCCACGCTCGTTAACCGCCTGGCCCAGACCTCGGACGCCATCGTCCACGAGTCTCGCGGCGTTACGCGCGACCGCTCGTATCACACGGCCGATTGGAACGGCCGCGAGTTCACAATCGTCGACACGGGCGGTATCGAACCGCTCAAGAGCGATGACGTCTTCGCCACGTCCATTCGCGACCAGGCCCTCGCCGCCGCCGAGGAAGCCGCCGTCATCCTGTTTGTGGTCGACGGCCGCACCGGCGTCACCGAGGAGGACGAGTCGGTCGCCCGCATGCTCAAGCGCTGCGACAAGCCGGTCTTTCTGCTGGTGAACAAGCTCGACAACCCCGATCGCGAGAACGACAGCATCTGGGAGTTCTATTCGCTCGGCATCGGCGAGCCCACGCCGCTCTCGGCCCTGCACGGCCACGGCACGGGAGACCTGCTCGACGATATCGTGGCCCTGCTTCCGGAGGAAGAGGACGAGGTCGCCGACGAGTTCCCCGATGCGCTGAACGTTGCCATCATCGGCCGCCCCAATGCCGGTAAGTCGTCGTTGTTCAACCGCATCTTGGGCGCTGACCGCTCCATCGTGTCCAACATTGCCGGCACCACGCGCGACGCCATCGACACGGTCGTCGAGCGCAACGGCAAGCACTACCGCATGGTCGACACCGCGGGCATTCGCAAGAAGAGCACCGTGTACGAGAATATCGAGTACTACTCCATGGTTCGCGGCCTGCGCGCCATCGACCGCGCCGACGTGGCGTTGCTCGTCGTCGACGCCTCCGTGGGCGTCACCGAGCAGGACCAGAAGGTCATGGGCTTGGCCATCGAGCGCGGCTGCGCCATCGTGGTGCTGCTCAACAAGTGGGATCTGCTCGACGACGACCGTAAGCGCGAGGCCTGCATGGAGACCATCGACCGCCGTCTGGGCGTTATGGCTCCCTGGGCCCAGTACCTGCGCATCTCTGCCCTGACCGGCCGCAGCGTCGAGAAGATCTGGGCGATGGTCGACGCCGCCGAAAAGACGCGATCGCAAAAGATCAGCACCTCGCGCCTCAACACGTTCCTCACCGACCTGCGCGAGTTCGGTCATACCGTGGTGGACGGCAAGCGCCGCCTGCGCATGCACTACGTGACCCAGACGGGCGTCAACCCGCCGACGTTCACGTTCTTCGTCAACCACAGCGACTTGGTCAACGACACCTACCAGCGCTACGTGGAGAACCGCATGCGCTCGACCTTCGACTTTGCCGGCACGCCCATTCGACTCTTCTTTAGGAAGAAGGAGCAAAAGGATGCATAATCCGATTCTGCTGACCGCCATCTGCGCCATGGTCTCGTTCTTTATTGGGGCGATTCCGTTTGGTCTGATCCTTGGCCGCGTGTTCAACCACACCGACATTCGCAAGGCGGGCTCCGGCAACATCGGCACCACCAACGCGCTGCGTGTGGCCGGTCCCAAGGTGGCCGCGCTCACGCTGCTACTCGACTGCCTTAAGGGCGCCATCTGCGTTGTCATCGCCCGTCCACTCATCGCGAGCGTGGGCTATGGATTTCCGCCGAACATCATGGCGCCCGGAGCCCCCGGCGACTGGATGCTCGGCGTCATTTGCCTGGCAGCGGTGTGGGGCCATATCTTCTCGCCCTACCTCAACTTCCATGGAGGCAAGGGTATCGCCGTGGGTCTGGGCGTTATCCTCGCCTGGTACTGGCCCATTGGTCTGTCGCTGCTGGGCATGTTTATCGTGGCCGTCGCCATCACCAAGTTTGTGTCGGTGGGCTCGCTTGCCGCGGCCATCGGTCTTCCCATTGCCGCTTGTGCGGTCTTTCCGTACAGCAGCCTAGGACTTAAGTTTTGCATGGCGATGATCGGCATCACCGTGGTGTGGGCCCATCGTGCGAACATCAAAAAGCTCATGACCGGTAAGGAGTCCAAGCTCTCGTTTACCAAGCGCGTCACCGAGCCCGACGATAAGTAGGAGAGAGTCATGAATGTTGCGCTGATTGGCTCTGGCTCCTGGGGAACCGCCGTCGCCGGCCTTTTCGCTGCGCGAGCCGAGCGCGTGACCATGTGGGCCCATAGCGAGCAGACGGCCGCCGGCATCAATGGCGAACACCGCAACCCCCGCTACCTTGTGGGCTACGAGCTGCCCGGCAACGTCGTCGCCACGACCGAGCTCGTGCAGGCGCTCGACGGCGCCGAGGCCATCATCTTTGCCGTTCCTTCGACGCACCTTCGCAGCGTGTGCCACCAGGCCGCGCCCTTTATCGCCGCCGATACCCCGGTGCTCTGCCTCACCAAGGGCATTGAGCCCGAGTCCGGCCTGCTCATGAGCGAGGTCATCGCCAGCGAGATCGGCAACGAGGCGCGCGTGGCGGCCCTCTCGGGCCCCAACCATGCCGAGGAGATTTGCCGCGGCGGACTTTCTGCCGCCGTCATCGCCAGCGAAGATCCGCAGATAGGGGAGACCTTTAAGGACCTGCTCCTGTCCACGGCCTTCCGCATCTACCTGTCGCAGGATATGACCGGCGTCGAGGTATGCGGCGCCATGAAGAACGTTATCGCCATCGTGTGCGGCATCTCCGCCGGCTCGGGCGCAGGCGACAACACACTCGCCCTCATCATGACGCGAGGCCTGGCCGAGATCAGCCGTCTGGTGCACGCCCGCGGCGGTCAAGCTATGACCTGCATGGGACTTGCCGGCATGGGTGACCTCATTGCCACCTGCACCTCGGAGCATTCGCGCAACCGCACCTTTGGCTACGAGTTTGCCCACGGCGTGTCGCTCGACGAGTACCAGACACGTACGCATATGGTGGTCGAGGGCGCCGTCGCGGCCCGCAGCGTGAGCGAGCTTGCCCGTTCACTGGACGTAGACATTCCGCTCACCTTTGCCGTAGAGCAAACGCTCTACAACGGTGTTACTTTGGATAGGGCGCTCGAGATTCTCACCGACCGCGTCCCTTCTCAAGAGTTCTACGGACTCACCGACTAGCGCAGAAAGGCTACTACCATGGGTTCCATTAAAATCGCTCCGTCCGTCCTTTCGGCCGACATGGCCAACCTCAAGGGCGAACTCGACAAGATCGCTGGCGCCGACTACGTACACTTCGACGTCATGGACGGCCACTTTACCGGCAACCTCACCTTTGGCGTTGACATCCTCAAGGCCGTCAAGCGCTCCACCGATGTACCGGTCGACGCGCACCTCATGGTGTCGAACCCCGACGAGACGGTCGATTGGTACGCCGACGCCGGTGCCGACATGATCACCGTGCACTACGAGGCCTCCACGCACCTGCACCGCACGCTCACGCATCTGCAGCAGCGCGGCGTCAAGGCCGGCGTGGTGCTCAACCCCGCAACCCCCGTGTGCGTGCTCGAGAGCATCATCGACGTCGTCGATATGGTGCTGCTGATGAGCGTGAACCCCGGCTTTGGCGGCCAGAGCTTTATCCCGGGCACCATCGCAAAGATCCACGAGCTCAAGGCCATGTGCGAGCGTCACGGCGTGTCGCCCATGATCGAGGTCGACGGCGGCATCTCTTCCAAGAACATCGCCGAGGTCGTTAAGGCCGGCGCCAACGTGCTCGTGGCCGGTTCTGCCGTATTTAAGTCCGAAGATCCCGCTGCCGAGGTTGCGCTGCTGCAGAAGCTGGGCAACGAGGCCGCACAGGAGGCATAAACCCTTATGACCGCAGGTCAAAACCGCATACCCGTGAATCTTGACTATGCCGCCTCGACACCCATGCGCGCCGAGGCGCTCCTTGCGCAGCGCGAGTACGACGACAGCGAGCTTGCCGGCGTCAACCCCAACTCGCTGCATTCGCTCGGCCGCAAGGCCGCTGCGCGCCTAGAAATGGCGCGTCGCGAGATTGCCCGCAGCTTTGGCGCACGCGTCCGCCCGTCCGAGATCGTCCTGACCAACGGCGGCACCGAAGCCAACCAACTGGCGCTCCTCGGTCTTGCCGAGGGCGCTCGCCAGCGCGACCGCAAACGCAACCGCGTGATCGTATCTGCCATCGAGCACGATTCTATTCTGGACAACCTGCCACTGCTGCGTGCCGCCGGCTTTACCGTCGACCTGGTGCAGCCCTGCCGTGCGGGCTACATCGAGCCTGCCGCGCTCATCGAGCTGCTCGGCGACGACGTCGCGCTCGTGAGCATTATGGTTGCTAACAACGAGACCGGCGTGGTGCAGCCCATCCGCGAGCTTGCCGCGGCCGCGCATACCGTGGGCGCCCTGTTCCACACCGATGCCATCCAGGGGTATCTGCACATTCCGCTCGATGTCACCGAGCTGGGAGTTGACGCCATGACCGTTGCCGCGCACAAGATCGGTGGCCCCGTGGCATCCGGCGGGCTCTACCTTAAGAACCACACGCCGCTGCGCCCGCGCATCTTTGGCGGCGGACAGGAGGCCGGTCGTCGTGCCGGCACGCAGGACCTGCGCACGCAGCTGGCCTTTGCCGCTGCCGCCCGCACGCTGGCGCCCCATGTGGCCCAGGAGCGTGCGACGCTGCAAACCCTTTCCAACAAGCTCTACGCCACGCTTACGGCCCACCCGCGCATTCACGCCACGATGGGCGACTACGCGCAGGCCGATCGTCTGCCGGGTATGGTTTCGATCTACGTCGACGGCATGGACTCCGAGGAGCTCATCGTCAAGCTCGACGCCGCCGGCTTTGAGGTTTCGGCCGGCTCGGCGTGCTCGAGCGGCAGCATGGACCCGAGCCACGTGCTCAGCGCAATGGGCATTGGTCGCGAGCAGGCGCTAGGCGCACTGCGCATCTCCTTCGATGACCGCGTGGACCCGGCTGACCTGGACGACTTTGCCCAGACGTTGCTCTCGATCGTAGGTACTGCATGATCGTCGCCGAGCTTGAACGCGCGCTGCTGGCGCGCTACCCCAAGGCGGACGCCGAGGGCTGGGATCATGTAGGGCTCTCCGTGGGCGACCCTGCCGCCGAGATTGCTGGCGTGGCCTGCGCACTCGATGCGACCGAAGCTAATGTTCGCCGCGCACAAGATGCCGGTGCCAACGTGCTGCTGACGCATCACCCCGTCTATATCAAGGCGCCTGAGGCCTTTTGTCCGGCGGATGCCACACGTCCCCAATGCAGCGCGGCGCTCTACGAGGCAGCGCGTTGCGGCGTGAGCATCATATCGCTCCACACCAACCTGGACCGCTCGCACGAAGCCCGTGTCCGCCTGAGCAAGCTGCTGGGTGCTGCACCCGTAAGCTCACTGGAGCACGTGGACGACCCCGAAGCCACCGGCCTGGGCGCGCTTGCAACGCTCAACGACCCGTATACGCTGCGCGATCTTGCCGCCCGTGCTGCCACGGCCTTCGGAAGCGACCCGCGCGTATGGGGCGATGCCGAGCGCCCGTGCCGCACCGTCGCCATTCTGGGCGGCTCCCTGGGCGACTTTGGCGAGCTCGCCATCGCCGCGGGTGCGGATGTCGTCGTGACGGGCGAGGCGGGCTATCACGTGGCGCAGGACCTCGCTCTGCGCGGTCTGGGCGTCATCTTGCTCGGCCACGACCGCTCCGAGGAGCCGTTCGTTGATATATTGATGAACTCTGCAGTTGACGCCGGGGTCAACCCCCGTCATGCGATTAAAATACTGAACCCTTGCCAATGGTGGACTGTGACAAAAGGAGAGAACTTATGAGCGCCGGCGCTACGCTACTCAAGCTGCAACAGATCGATTTGGAGCTCGCCCGCAACAAGAGCGAACTTGCCAATATGCCGGAGCTCAAGGAGCTCGCTTCCAAGCGTAAGACCTACGTTAAGCTCAAAGCCGAGATGACCAAGCTCTACGCCCAGCGCAAGGACCTGGACATTGAGCTCGACGATCTCAACACCACCGAGATTCAGACCAACAACGCCATTGAGGCTGCCAAGAAGCGCCACGTCGACGGTTCCGACTACCGTGAGGTTCAGGACCTGGAGAATGAACTCGCAACCCTGGCCAAGCGTCTGGACAAGATTGAGCACACCCGCAAGGACGTCGTTGTCGCCCATAAGGAGGCGCTCGACCGCGAGGCCCGCGCACAGGCAATTATCGCCAAGTTCGAGGAGGGCGTGAAGGCCGATACCAAGGCCGCCCGCACTAAGGCTGCCGACCTGCAGGCTCAGATTGACGCCGCCACTAAGGAACGCACAGCGCTTGCCGCCACGCTGCCGGCCGACGTGCTCACCGACTACGAGCGTCTGCTCAAGCAGTTCCGCGGCCTGGCCGTCGAGACCATCCAGGGCAACATCCCCACAGTCTGCCACACCTCGCTGCAGGCATCGTCCATGAGCGACCTCAACCACGACGGTAGCGAGATTACGCACTGCCCGTACTGCCACCGCCTCCTGGTACTCCCGAGCAAGGAAGCTTAAACGATGGCGGCATCCAACAATTCAATGCAACTTGAGGGAAAAACGATCCTGCTGGGCATTACCGGCCGCCTATAAGTCGTGCAATATCGTGCGCCTGCTGCAAAAGCGCGGTGCGCGCGTCAAGGTCGTTATGAGCGAGCATGCCACGGAGTTTGTGGGCCCGCTCACCTTCCGTGCGCTCACCAACGAGCCCGTTGCCGTGGGCCTATTCGACGACCCCTCCGACCCCATCCACCACATTTCGCTTGCGCAGGAGCCCGATCTGGTGGTCGTGGCGCCCGCGACGGCCAATATCATCGCCAAGATGGCCAACGGCATCGCCGATGACCTTATTTCCACCACGCTGCTTGCGACGCCGCGACCCATCGTGATCGCACCCGCTATGAACAACGGCATGTGGAAGGCGCCGGCGACGCAGGCCAACATGGCCACGCTGCGCGAGCGCGGTGTCCATGTTGTGGGACCCGGCAGCGGCTACCTTGCCTGCGGCGACGTGGACACGGGACGCATGAGCGAGCCCGAGGACATCGTCGAGGCTGTCTGTGAGGTGCTCAAACCCGTGCCTCAGGACCTGGCAGGCAAGCGCGTCGTCATCACTGCCGGCCCCACGCACGAACCAATCGACCCGGTGCGATTCATTGGCAACCGCTCATCAGGCAAGATGGGCATCGCCCTGGCAGGGGAGGCCGCTCGCCGCGGTGCTGCGGTCAAGCTTGTGCTGGGACCGACATCGCTCGATGTCCCCCGCGGCGTGGAGTGCGTGCGCGTGCAGACCGCCGCTGAAATGCTGCAGGCAGCGCTCAGCGCCTTCCAGACGGCCGATGCGGCAATTTGTGCGGCCGCCGTCGCCGACTATACCCCCGCCACCCCTGCGGACCATAAGCTCAAAAAGGCCAACGAACGCCTGGATCGCATCGAGCTTGTCGAAACGGTCGATATTTTGGCCGAGCTCTCGCGCCAGAAGGGCGAGCGGTGCGTAATCGGATTTGCGGCCGAGACCGATAACGTTGTCGAGTACGCCGAGCGCAAATTGGCCCGCAAGGGCTGCGATGCCATTATCGCCAACGATGTCTCGCGCGCCGATTCGGGCTTTGGAACCGACACTAACAAGGCCTGGATTGTGAGCACAACGGGTACGCAAGAACTTCCCGTGCTAACAAAACCCCAGCTCGCAGATACAATTTTGGACTTGCTTCAAAATTTATAAAAAAGTTCTTGCACAAGTCTAAAGTTTCGGGTTAATATACTCCCTGTTGCAAGCGAGAGCAGAGCAACAAACATAAGCTTCGGGACGTGGCGCAGCTTGGTAGCGCACTTGACTGGGGGTCAAGGGGTCGCTGGTTCGAATCCAGTCGTCCCGACCAGAAGTTTGCAGGTCAGGCACCTAGTGCCTGACCTTTTTTGTTTTAATCACCATGATTATTTTGCTTAAAGCAACAACGTTCCCGATCGATGTAATCACCGAATCAAAACGTGTACATCAGCCACCAAAATCGACATTTTTCGACATGTTTGGAGGCAGATGTACACGAATGCGAAATCCCCCGCCGCCTAAAAGCACCCTCCACATGTCTGGACTCTCTATGGCTGCGCTGGATAGACATCGCCGGAACGGGTATAGTATCGAAAGTTTTGTCGTTAACCAGCGGGGGAGTCCTGTGGGCATCAAAAAGAAGATCAAAAAGGAGCTTATCGGCACTTCCGATTACCCGTCGAATAAGATCTTTACGATCTCCAATTTCATCACCTTTACGCGCCTGATCCTCACCCTGGTATTTCTGTACCTGTTTGTGACGGATAACAACCGCGTCATCGCCATCGTTATCTACGCCGTTGCCGCCTCCACCGACTGGATGGACGGTCAGATCGCCCGCATGACTAAGACGGTCTCATGGCTCGGCAAGGTCATGGATCCCATCTGCGACCGTGCGCTGCTGTTCACCGGCGTGCTGGGACTGGTGGTTCGCGGAGAGCTGCCCATCTGGGTCTGCGTGCTCATTATTGGCCGCGACATCTATCTGGGCATCGGCACGCTTATCGTGCGTCATTATCACCGTCGCCCCATCGATGTCGTCTTCCCCGGAAAGATTGCCACAGCGCTGCTCATGACCGGATTCTCGCTCATGCTGCTCGGGTTCCCCGTTGTTGACGGCCTGCAACTTTTACCTTCAACCCTTACGGCCTTCCCGGGCCTCAACGGAAGCTCGGTGCCCCTCGGCATCTTCTTTGTGTACGGCGGCGTGATCTTCTCCATGCTCACGGCTGTCATCTACTCCATTAAGGGCGGAGTGGCCATTAAACAGGCTCTCGCGCATCCCGAGGACGAGGACATCGACTTTCTGAACCCTGAAATCGAAGACTAATTCGTTGGGGTATGATTACGTACGGTTCATTATTTGCGGCACGTCCGCGATAAGTTAGGGGTTGTCATGGACAACATGGTTAACAATATGCCTCAGAATGATAAGACTGCTGACGCTACCTGCGTATTCCGCGTGCCTTCAAGCGACGTCACCGTTCCCGACCTCATGGCCAACGTGCGCATCACCGCCCCCGTTCTGTCCATCGTCAAGGGTCCGCAGACTGGTGCCGCTTTTGAGCTCGAGGACGACGTGACCACCATCGGCCGCGATCCTGCGAACGGCATCTTCCTCAATGACATGACCGTTTCGCGCAGCCACGCGCGCATTATTCGCGAGGGCCTTGGCGCTCGCATCGAGGACTTGGGCTCGCTCAATGGCACCTGGGTCGACGGTGCCATCGTCAATGCAGCCCCGCTGCACGACGGTTCTTCCGTCCAGATTGGTACGTTTACGCTCATCTACCACGAGAGCACGCCGGAGCGCATCGAAACCGGTGAGTAGGGCATGGCCGAACGCAACTATCTAAGTATCGGCCAAGTCGTCAACCTACTTCGAGGCGCATACCCCGATCTTTCGAACTCAAAAATTAGATTTCTAGAAGATGAGGGGCTCATTACCCCTCATCGTACGCCTAAGGGATACCGTCAGTACTCCAAGGAGGACGTTGATCGCCTGGAGGTCATCCTGCACTTGCAGAAGACCCGCTACATGCCGCTCAACGTGATTAAGCAGCGCTTGGAAAACGCCACGGACCTGTCAACGCTCGCTTACGAGGTGGGCTTGCTGTCCGATGTTCCGCTCAAGACGGAGCCCAAGGAGACTAAGCAAAAGCTGCATCCCATCGAGACCATTCCCGATATGCTGGGCGTCGAGATTTCGTTTATCCGCTCGCTCGCCGAGAACGACCTCATTCGCATCATCAAGAGCCCGCAGAATCGAGAGCTCGTCGATGGTCGCGATTTCCCGATCATCCGCTACTGCTCCGAGCTGTCACGCTTCCATATCGAGCCGCGCAACCTGCGTCAGTACGTGTCTTCCGCCAACCGCGAGTCCTCGATGTTTGAGCAGGTGCTCGTGAGCATGCTCGGAATGGATACCTCCGATGACGAGCGCGACGCCAAGCTCGAGCGTGCGTTTAAGAAGCTTCACGACCTGACGGAAGGTGTACACACTGCACTGCTCAAGAACCGCGTTTTTGAGTCGCTCAACGCCGTGGTCGAGGACGCCGACATCGATGCACTCGATGAGGAAATCACTCGCTCCGAGTCCACCAAGGCCAAAAACGAAGAGACATCCGCTCCAGCTTCGCACGAGGATTCTATCGTAAAGCCGCTCAAGGTCGTCGCCCCTTCGCAATCCGGCACCGCTACCGCGGGCAAGTAACAGCTGCCGCTTATCCGGCAACCCATTGAAAGGTCATGCAATGTACGACTTCGAATCTCAAATCGTCGACATCCCCGACTATCCCGAGCCCGGAGTCATCTTTAAAGACATCACGCCGCTCTTTGGCAATCCCGAGGCGCTCAAAGCCATGACCGATGCCCTCGCCGAGCACTTTGCCGGCATGGGAATCACCAAGGTCGTGGGTCCCGAGGCTCGCGGCTTTATGGTTGGCGTACCGGTGGCTGTAGCCCTTGGCGCCGGCTTTGTTCCCGCACGTAAACCTGGCAAGCTACCGCGCGAGACCGTAAGTCAGAGCTACGAGCTCGAGTACGGCACCGATTCAATTGAAATCCATGCCGACGCTATCAGCTCTAAAGATACCGTGTTGATTCTGGACGACTTGGTCGCGACGGGCGGAACCGTCGAGGCAACAGGTAAACTGGTGCGAGATATGGGCGCAAAGCTTGTGGGCTACGGTTGTATCCTTGAGCTTGCGTTTCTCAACCCGCGCAAGAAGCTCACGCCTTCTAACGAGGACGTTGAGCTCTTTAGCCTGGTAACGGTGGACTAGCCGCTACCCTTAGATACCGGAAAGGAAGCTCCATGCGCACAGCAAACACGCACAAAAACATGGCACGCTGCGCTGCTACGGCAACCCTCGCTTGTGTTTTGGGCCTGGGCCTCGTGGCTCCGGCCTATGCCGATACCGCATCCGACCTTGCCGCTGCTCGTACCAAACTCGAGCAGATTGGCACCCAAACCCAGCAAATTCATGAAGAACTCTCCGCACAGACGCAGGAGCTTGATCAGACTGCAGGCGAGATCACGCAAAAGCAGCAAGAGATTGCCGAGGGTCAGGCAAAGCTTTCGAGCTACGTTGCCGGTGAGTACAAGACTGGCGGTCTGAGTCTCCTTCAGGTTCTGACGGGCGTCGACGATCTGGGCGACATGCTCAACCGTCTGTTCTACTACGGCAAGGTTTCCGACAAGCAGGCCCAGACCATTCAGGAGGTCAAGGACCTTAAGCAGCAGCTCACCGATAAGCAGACCGAGCAGGAGAAGAACGTCGCCGCGACGCAGAAGAAGGTCGACGAGCTCAATGCCCAGCAGGCTGAGGCCCAGAGTGTCGTGAACTCCCTGGATTCACAGCTGCAGGCCGAGCTTGCTGCCGAGGCCGAGGCCAACGCCGCGCTTCAGGCTGGCATCAATGCCAGCACCGCCGAAAAGGCCACGGTGAGCAACGACACTGCCGGTACGACCGAGAACACCAACAATGGTGGCGGTACGACCAACAACGGCGGCGGCAACACGCCCGCGCCCGCGCCCGCTCCTGCCCCCACGCCGCAGCCCGTGACGCCCGCTCCGACTCCGACGCCTTCCGCACCGAGCCAGTCCGTTGACGGCGGTACCGTTGTTTCGCGCGCCTACAGCAAGCTCGGATACGCTTATTCCTGGGGCGGCATTGGACCGAACAGCTTTGACTGCTCCGGTTTTGTAAGCTATTGCCTCACGGGCCGCTATTGCCGCCTGGGCAACACCGGCACCTTCATGGGTTGGACCCGCGTGTCCGATCCGCAACCCGGCGATGTTGTGGTTAACTCCTACCATACAGGCATCTATATCGGTAATGGTCAGATGATCCATGCTTCCGACTACAAAACGGGCGTCATCATCAGCTCCGTCGCTGCTGGCATGAACAACAATTACATTTTCGTGCGCTACTAATTTATTACTGCAGCGAACGAACGTGGGCCTCGCGATCTTGAGTCACGAGGCCCATTCTTTTTTCCCTTACCGTTTGGCATATGATCAGTACGGCTATCTAGTATTCAAAACTAGATAGCCGTACTGATCAATCAAAAAGATGGCTATAATTGTTGGGGAACAATTAGAAAGGACCCTCAATGAGCTGGGCACTTATCTCCGATTCGAGCTGCAATCTTCGCGATTGGCAACCAACCGCACCTCATACCACCTTTGCATTTGCACCCCTTAAGATCCGAGTGGGGGAGCGTGAATTCGTTGACGACCTCTCGCTCGATGTTCACGAGCTCAATTGCGCCGTGCAGGCGGAGTCGAGCGCTTCTTCGAGCGCCTGTCCAAGCGTAGGGGAGTGGGCCGAACTCTTCAGACTTGCCGACAAGACGATCTGCATGCCCATCTCTGAGGGCGTCTCGGGAAGCTACAATGCTGCTGCTACGGCACGCGATATGGTACTTGCCGAGGAGCCCGACCGACAGATTCATCTAGTCAATTCACGCGCAGCTGGCGGCAAAATGGACCTCATTTTCTTGCTGTTCGACCGCTATCTTGCAAGTAATCCGAATGTCTCATTCGAGGATGCTTGCGCATACTTCGATAGCCTTGAACAGAACAGCAAAATCCTCTTCAGTTTGTGCAATTACGAAAACCTCGCCAAAGCCGGACGTATCCCTAAGGCAGCTGGCGTCATTGCCAACAAGCTCAATATCCGCATTTTGGGCACGGCGAGTGAGGCCGGTAAAATCGAACTCGTGGGGCACACGCGTGGCGAAAAGAAGATGCTCAACAAGATCATCGACACTATGGAAGCCGAGGGCTTTACGGGCGGTGAGGTCGTCATCGACCATGTGGAGAACGCATCGAGCGCCCAGGCGCTGGCCGATCGCATTATTGAGCATTGGCCCGACTCCAAGACCATCATTATGCCCTGCAATGGCCTGGATTCCTATTACGCCGAGATGCACGGCCTCATCATCGGCTATGGCATGGGCGTAGCTTCGGGCAAATAAAGTCCAACCAGCAAAATACGGGCGGGACAAAGCGACAGATGGCTCTTTGTCCCGCCCGTTTTATACGTCGGCTAGCTATTAAACCCGTTGAACTTGAGATAGCTCATCAGGTACGCTTTCGAAACAAAGGATGAAACCGCGCTGCGCACAAGCAGCGACTCACGCGTTACCTGATGCGCCGTATCGGGAACCGGCGTCTGCTCGACAGAAAACGTCGAACGAATCGATGCCTCGAGCTGATCGACCACATAGTCGAAGGCCGTCGGGGCATCGTAGCTCAAACGCTGAATGTTAAAGAGCGCCTGCACCGCAGCAATAGGTAGCACCTGCTTAAAGATGCAGATAGCGATCAGGCGGGCAATCTGCTCGCGGCCATATTGCTTTTTGACCGGAGCAGGCACCAGGCCGACCTTCACGTAGTTATTGATCATCGATGGCGTAATGACAGGCTGCTCAACGCAAATGGACAGCGGCTCCATCCACAGCGCAACATACTCAATGACCTGGTCGCGGTAGAGCGTCACATTGGGCAACTGGTCATAGCGCGGCAGACTCAACGTATTGAGTTTGCGCACGATATCGGACTGAATAAATGCATCGGGCAGCACAGTGGGCTGAATATCCTCAGGCTTAATGCTGACCGACGAATCGGACATCGGGATAACACGTTTGGCGTGGTTCATAAGGATCCTCCGTTCATTAGCTATATTGTATTCTAGGTTATCTAGTTTTGCATACTATATAGCAGGAAAGTAAAAGTGATTGGGCAGCACATTGCATTGATGCGCCGTCCAACCACTTTGTTTTAAAGATAGCAACATTACATAAGATATATTATCGTACTTATCCGCGAAGAAACGCGTATGCGCTCGTTGCTGCTATGGCTCCGTCAGAAACGGCGGTCACAACCTGACGTAAGCGCTTGGAACGGATATCGCCAGCAGCAAATAGACCTGGCGTGCGGGTCGCCATGGATTCATCAGTCAGAATGCCGCCATCAGGCGCCAGATCGACTAAATGCTCGACAAGCTCGGTATGGGGTTGCGTGCCGGTAAAGACAAAAATGCCAAACGAGCCAGGCTCAAAGGTCTCAGCATGCGTCTTACCGCTTGCATTGTCCTTGAACGTAATTGTCGTGGGCATCGCTTCACCAGAAAGCTCAACAATACTAGTTTGGTACCTAACTGTAATATTGTCCTTTTCGAGCACCTTCTGAACAACACCATCAGGCGCACGGAACTGATCGCGACGCAGCACGATGGTCACGCTGCCGGCAATGTCTGACAGGAACAGTGCCTCTTCGCATGCCGAATTGCCACCACCGATTACAAAGACCTGTTTGCCTCGGAAGAACATGCCGTCACATGTTGCGCAATATGAAACGCCACGACCGCGATACGTATCCTCGCCAGCGAAACCTGCCGGACGCGGCGTGGCACCCATGCAAGCGATAACGCTCGAGGCCAGCGTATCGCCCATATCGTGATGCACCGTAAACAGCGCTGCATCGGCATCGTAATCGATACCCGTAACCATGCTCCATGCGACCTGAGCTCCCAAGCCCTCTGCATGCAGCTGAAAACGCTCCCCGAGTTCGGCGCCACTCAAGAGCGGAATGCCCGGATAGTTCTCGACTTCATTGGTCGTGGCGATCTGTCCACCCGACATGCCCTGCTCAATCACGGTCGTCGTCAGGTTGGCACGCGCAGCGTAAATGGCGGCAGCATAGCCCGCGGGGCCTCCACCGATAATCGCAACATCAATCGGCTGATCGGTAGTCATAGAATATCCTCTCGTCGATACATTGACGTTCTTTGCGCTCATACCCAAATTTACGTGAACATGACACTCATGCACTACAATGTTAAATCGCGTAACAAAGCTGAAGGGGAGTTATCGATGGATCAAACGCAGACGGGCAATAGCGCTCCCCTGCCCATGCAAGCCACTCCCCAACCGGAGCAAATGACCGTTTTACCTGCACAAAAACCCCTGGTAACCATTGTGCACGCATCGGTTGGATCGGGCCACAAAGCCGCCGCCAACGCGATTGCACAAGCATTTGACCTTATCCGCGGCACCAAGGGAATCCCTGAGGATATTGAAATTGAAGTGCTCGATATCCTTGATTTTGGACGTATTAAATTCGACGGCAATAAGACCGCGGCTTCTTTTACGGGAGCCACACGCCCCATTTACGACCTGACCTGGCGATATACGCTTACGGGACATCTTCTCTGGGGTGGCGGCACGGCATGGTCACGTATTATGTTCCCTGCCTTCAACGAATATGTCCGCACCCGCAGGCCCATAGCCGTGGTTGCAACACACATTACGGCAGCCAACGTCGCTGTGGGCGCCCGCGTAATTACGGGTATCGATTATCCGGTCATCTGCGTACCAACAGACTATGAAGTCGAAGGCTTTTGGCCCCACAAGGACACCGACCTGTTCTGCGTGGCCAACGAGTTTATGGCCGAAACGCTGCGCCCGCGCAAAGTTCCCGAGTCAAAGATCCGCATAACGGGCATCCCCATCCGAGCCGGTTTCGATACCGATTACAAACGCGAGGATGAGCTGAGCAAGTTCAATCTCCCCATAGACAAAACCGTCGTATTGGTGATGGCCGGCGCCAGTTTGCCCCAACCATACGTGCGTTTTCGCGCCGCGATGGACCACACGCTCCCCTTCTTACGCAGCTTTGAGGACATGCACTTTGTCTTTTTACCGGGCAAGGATAAGGAATACGCCACCCGACTCAAGACGCTCTTCGACGCCATGAAGCTCGATAACGTCACGGTTCTGGACTACGTGGACGACATGGCGGCCCTCATGCACGGCTGCGACCTGGCAATCCTCAAATCGGGCGGACTCACGGTCACCGAGTGCCTATGCGCACATCTGCCGATGATCCTGCTGGGCAAATCATACGGTCAAGAAAAGGCCAACACCACGATGCTCACCGGCATGGGCGCCAGCATGCATGTCACCACCGCACGCGAGCTCATCGTGACGCTTCGTCACCTGCACGACCACCCTGAATCGCTCAAAGCGCTACTCATCAACGGCGATGTCCTACGCCGTCCACGCGCAGCGGAGGACATCGCCATCGCAACCATGGAGCTCGTAGGCAAACCCCAAAAGCGCAAACGAGCCTTCTGCCGCTTCTATTGGGGCGGAAAACCCGCGCATATCCGCTAGTCGAATGT
>URWQ01000010.1 GCA_900551635.1 uncultured Collinsella sp.
CGCGCCTGCCAAACCTCAACGCAACACCGTCGCGCACTCTAAGTCTGTCGGGCATGCTCGACAGACCAGTCGTCCGGTTGTCGGCTCGCAGCTCGGTAATCGTCCGGCCGCAAAAAAGTCCTCGCGTCCCTCGGTGACGTCAAAGCCTGTTATGGGCGCCAAACCTGCCCGTCCCATGGCAACTCCTAAGCCCTCGACGGGAACTAAGGCGGCGCGTCCGGGTCGCACGCTGGGCGCATCGAAACCGCGCTCGCTGACATCGGTGCCGGCTACCGCCAAGAAGCCTTCGGGTAAAAAAGGCGTCAACCCGTTGTCTTCACTTGGGGCGATGGCAAATAAAACGTCAGACGCCGCTTCTCTCGTTACAGGCAAAGGCAAAATCGTGGGCGGCGTTCTGGCCGTCTTGGCCGTGCTCGTCGTCGTTGCCGTCGTGGTGATCAACTCTGGATTGTTTACCGCCACTGATATTCAGATTCAAGGCAGCGAGCATGTGACGAAGCACGATGCTATCCAGCTGATCGATTTGCCCGAGGGAACGTCGCTTTTTAACGTCGATCCCGACCAGATTACCGAGGACCTCAAGCAGAACCCGTGGGTCTCGGGCGTGGATGTCCAGCGTCAGTTCCCGCATACGCTCATCATTACGCCTATGGAGCGCAAGGTCATCGCAATTGCCTATATCAGCTCCGATGACCTTGCCTGGGCCATCGGGGATGATGACACCTGGATCGCCCCGCTGTCGACGTCGGTCGAAGTGGATGACCAGGGCAACGTCATCACGACGGGGCAGGGCTCAAATACCCTGACCGGCATTGATGCCGCGCTGGCGCTCGCTAAGCACTATGGCGCGGTGTTGTTGACTGATGTCTCGGCGGATGTCGCTCCGGTTTCCGGCCAGGCGGTGAGCTCCAAGGCCGTTAAGGCTGGCTTGGATTATGTGCGTGGTTTTTCGAGCGAGTTCTTGGGACAAGTCAAGGATATTTCCACGCCTTCGGTCGAAGCCATCTCGGCAAACCTCAATAACGGCATTGAGGTGTCGCTGGGTGATTCGAACGATATCGTCAAGAAGGAGCGCGTAGTCACCAAGCTGCTTTCGCAGGTAGAGGGCGTAACGTATATCAATGTGCGCTCTCCGGGTAACTATACATTTAGGAACGCTCCGACCTCGTAGCGCTGGTTGATGCTTTGTTGAGGGGTCATACCACGCCGTTTATCTGGTTTGTTTGGTTTTCACGGTCAATTATTTGACTGATACGTTCATAATGTGCAACCATAATACGGTTTACCTTTGCATTTACTTTCAACCTGAAGGTTAATGTGCGCGGGGTCGACCCATGCTATGGCTATAACCTTTGTTCGGAGGACCGACATGCACGAGACAGAGATCAACAACTACCTTGCCGTCATTAAGGTGGTCGGCGTCGGCGGCGGCGGTACCAACGCGGTCAATCGAATGATCGAAGAGGGCATCCGCGGCGTCGAGTTTGTTGCCATCAACACCGATGCTCAGGCACTCGCGATCTCTGATGCCGATATCAAGGTGCACATCGGCACCGACCTTACCCGCGGCCTGGGCGCCGGCGCCAACCCCGAGGTTGGCCGCAAGGCTGCCGATGAGTCCCGCGACGACATTGCCGAGGCGCTCGCTGGCGCTGACATGGTGTTCATCACCTGCGGCGAGGGCGGTGGCACCGGTACCGGCGCTGCTCCCATCGTTGCCGATATCGCGATGAACGAGGTCGGTGCGCTGACCGTCGCCGTCGTGACCAAGCCCTTCACCTTCGAGGGCCGCAAGCGCAAGAAGAGCGCCGAGGAGGGCATTAAGACCCTCTCCGATTGCGTCGACACCATGATCGTCATCCCTAACGATAAGCTGCTCGACATCGCCGAGAAGAAGACCACCATGCTCGAGGCCTTCGCGATTGCCGATGGCGTCCTTTCCCAGGGCACCCAGGGCATCACCGACCTCATCACCGTCCCCGGTATCATCAACTTGGACTTCGCCGATGTTAAGACCATCATGAAGCAGGCCGGTACCGCCATGATGGGTATCGGTACCTCTTCTGGGGATACCCGTGCCGTCGACGCTGCCCAGCAGGCCATCTCCAGCCCGCTGCTCGAGAGCTCCATCGATGGCGCCACGCGCGTGCTGCTCTCCATCGCCGGTTCCAAGGACCTGGGCATCCAGGAGATCAGCGACGCCGCCGACGTTGTCGCCAACGCCGTCGACCCCGAGGCCAACATCATCTTCGGTACCGTTGTCGACGAGTCCCTGGGCGATCAGGTGCGTATCACCGTCATCGCTACGGGCTTCTCCGACTCCAACGTCAACCGTCAGGACGAGCTCTTTGCTGCTCAGCAGTCTCAGAGCAAGGCCGCTGCCTCCGCTGAGCCGCAGCGCACCGCTCCTGCCACGAGCCCGGCTCAGGCCGCTCCGACCCGCAACGTCGGTGGCACCGAGCTTCCTAACTTCGGCAACGATCAGTTCGAGCTTCCCGACTTCCTGAAGCGCGGTAGCTTCTAAGTCGTTCTTTGCATTGTTGTGCACAGGGGCGTGTCCGTATGGACGCGCCCTTTTTATTTCGACTTTGTAAACTAGAACCTCCAATCTCTTTACGTTCCCTTTACGATTGCCTCCAGCGCAGCAGGTATCCTTTTAGAGAAGTATGACAGCCGTATAAACGCGGGCTGTAGCGGCGATGCCGCGGTACTTGTGTTATTAGGAGGCTTTAGTATGGCAGCACGTGCGGACAACGTTTCGCGTGTCGACCATGATGGAGTTACGTTGGTGGAGGGCGCGACATCCGATGTTCGCTTTGCCTTCACCGAGCGCGCCGGTGGCGTTTCCGAAGATGCGTACTCCTCACTCAACTTGGGCTCGCATGTTGGTGATGACCCCTTTGCTGTTCAAGAAAATCGTCGTCGTGCGCTCGAAGCTATGGGTGCCGCCGAGTGCGATCACAACCTGCTCGTTCCCAATCAGGTCCATGGTGATCATATCGTTGCGGTGACCTCGAACGGCGCCGATGACCTTGAGGACGTTCGCGAGCAGATTGCCGAGGGCTGTGATGCCATCGTCTGCACGGCGCATAACGTGCCCGTGCTGCTCTGCTTTGCCGACTGCGTTCCCGTGGTGCTGGTGGCCCCTGGCGGATTTGCCGTGGTGCACTCCGGTTGGAAGGGCACGATTGCACGTATTTCCGCCAAGGCGTGCCAGGCGCTTTGCGATGCTGCCGGCTGCGATGCGAGCAACGTTTCCGCCTATATCGGCCCCCATATCTTGGGTGACGAATATGAGGTATCCCAGGAACTCATGGATCGCTTTGCCGCCGAGTTCTCTTGCATCGATGCGAGTGCCTCTCGCATGCTCGATCTTTCCGCTGCCATTCGCGAGGCGCTGGTAGATGTCGGTGTCGACGCGGATAATATCGTGGATACCCAGCTTTCGACTGTGCGTCAGAACGACCGCTTTTATTCCTACCGTAACGAGGACGGCACCTGTGGGCGCCATGCTGCGATCGGCGTGATGCTATGAGAAAGATCGTATCGGTCCTGAGCGCCGCTGTGCTTACGCTTACGCTGTGCGCCTGTTCTTCGGGATCTTCTACCTCTTCCATTACCGTCGCCGGCTCCACGACCTGCCTTCCTATCGCCGAGATTGCGGCCGAGGGCTTTAAGGAGGAGACCGGCATCGACGTGCTCGTTTCCGGTTTGGGTTCTTCCGCTGGCATCGAGGCCGTCAGCGCCGGCACAGCCGATATCGCCAGCTCCTCCCGTGGACTCAATGCCGACGAACAGGATCTGGGCCTGACTCCCATCGTCATTGCCCACGACGGTATCGCGGTCATCGTGAACGACGATAACCCGGTCGATAACCTCTCGACCGAGCAGCTCCGCGATATTTACGCCGGCAAGATCACCAACTGGAAAGAAGTCGGTGGCGAGGACCTGAGGATCCAGGTCATCAATCGAGATGAGGCGTCCGGCACGCGTGAGGCCTTCCGCACCATCGTGATGGACGGCACCCCGTTCGATCGCCGCTCGGCCGTTCTTTCGGGCACGGGCCAGGTGCGCGACGTGGTATCTCGTTCGCGCGGTGCCATTGGCTACATTTCGCTGGGCTTCGTCGATAGTCTCAACGTCAAGACCTCGGTCAAGGCCGTCTCGGTCAATCATGTTGAGGCGTCCGAGAAGACGGTCGCGAGCGGCGGCTATCCCATCTCACGCGACCTTTACTTCTTTGTGAAGGGTGCGCCTTCGCAGCAGGCGCAGGATTACATCGACTATGTGACGTCCGAAAAGATGGACAAGCAGATTCGCGAGGCGGGCTTTATTCCCGTCACCAACGACGAGAAGGGGAGTGAGTAGCATGGAAGCACAGGAAAACTCCCAGACTGAGCAGAATGTTCAGACGCCCAAGAAGCGCGAGCTGGCGCTCGTATCGCACAGTACCTATATCAAGGAGAAGGCGCTGCAGTGGATCTTCTTTGCCTGCGCGTTCTTGGCGGTCGTTACCGTCATCCTGATTTTTGTCTTTACCACGTACTCGGCGCTGCCCGTCTTTACTGACATCGGTCTGGCGGACTTCTTTAGCTTTACGTGGGCGCCTTCCGAGGGCCACTACGGCATCTTGTCGCTGCTTGCCGGCTCGGGTCTGGTGACCGTCGGTGCGCTCGCCATGGGCGTGCCGCTGGGCGTGGGTACGGCCGTTTACCTGGTCGAGATTGCCAGCAAGCGCGTGCGCAAGCTCATCAGCCCCGCCGTTGACCTGCTGGCGGGCATACCCTCCATCATCTACGGCTTCTTTGGCATGATCATCATCCGCCCGTTTATCGCACAACTGACCGGCGGCCTTGGTTTTGGTGCGCTGACGGCGTGGTTTGTGCTCGCCATCATGATCGTCCCTACCATCACCACGCTCACCATCGATGCTCTCAATTCCATTCCCATGGGCATTCGCGAGGCATCGTATGCCATGGGCGCCACCAAGTGGCAGACCATCTATAAGGTCGTGCTACCTGCCGCGAAGCTGGGTATCGTTGATGCCATCGTGCTGGGTATGGGCCGTGCCATCGGCGAGACCATGGCCGTGCTCATGGTCGTAGGTAACGCCCCGGTTATTCCCGACAGCATTGCGAGCCCCATCTCGACGCTCACGAGCCAGATTGCGCTCGACATGAGCTATTCCTCGGGTCTGCACCGCTCGGCGCTGTTCGGCATGGGTGTGGTCCTGTTTATCATCTCCGCCACACTGGTGGGCATCGTCCGTCTGATTTCCAAGAAGAAGAGGGGGTAGGCTATGTCCGATTCCGTTGACACGACGGTCGATACGACCTCGTCGCGCGAGCGCATCAAGCGTGCCCTTTCCCACGGCAAGAAGGGCCGCATCAACAAGGACCTGTCCAACAAGATCATGCTTGGCGTGTTCCGTGCCGCTGCCTACATCACCACGCTGGTGCTGGTCGCTATCATCGCCTACGTGGTCATCAACGGCCTGCCACACATCTCGCTCGACTTTATCTTCGGTTGGCCCCAGGGCGTCAACGCCGAGGGCGGTATTTGGCCCACGATCGTCTCGACCGTCTATGTGACGGCGCTCGCCATGCTTATCTGCACGCCGATCGCTGTGCTGGCAGCCGTCTATCTGGCCGAGTACGCCAAGCAGGGCAAGGTCGTCGAGCTCATTCGCTACGCTGCTGACGCTTTGGCCTCGGTGCCCTCCATCGTTATGGGTCTGTTTGGCTACGCCTTGTTTGTCGAGGCCATGGGCTTGGGCCTTTCGATGGTCTCTGCCGCCCTGGCACTCGCGCTCTTGATGCTTCCCATCGTCATGCGCACCACCGAAGAGGCCATTCGCGCCGTTCCGCGCTATATCCGTTGGGGCGCGTACGGTCTGGGCGCCACCAAGTGGCAGGTTGTCTCCAAGATCGTGCTTCCTTCTGCCTTTGGCCGTATTGCCACGGGCATCGTCCTCGCCATCGGCCGTGCCATTGGCGAGACCGCGGTGGTGCTCTACACCATGGGGCAGGCCATCAATCTACCTATTTCGCCGCTCGATTCCGGCCGCCCCATGACGGTTCACCTGTACCTGCTTGCCAACGACGGCATCAACATGAACGCAGCCTACGGCACCGCGCTCTTGCTGATGGTGATCATTCTGGCCTTCAACCTGTTTGCGCGCTTCCTGTCGCGCAAGCGTCGCTAGTTAAGGAGTCCCATGTCCGTTTATCAGTCCGCTCCCACGCTGGAGCAAGCGGCCATTACGGCCAAGGATTTCAACTTTTGGTACGGTGACTTTCATGCGCTGACGGGGCTCGACCTCAACATCGCCAAAAACGCCATCACCTCGTTTATTGGCCCTTCGGGCTGCGGCAAATCGACGTTTTTGCGCTGCATCAACCGCATGAACGACCTGATCGAGGACACGCGCATCGAGGGCACCATGACGCTCGACGGCAACGATATCTATGCCGAGGGTGTCGACCCGGTCGATCTCCGTCGTCGCGTGGGCATGATCTTTCAGCAGCCCAACCCGTTTCCCAAATCCATCTACGAGAATGTCGCCTTTGGCCCTCGTCTGCAGGGCGTGACTAGCAAAAGCGACCTCGATGACATCGTGGAAGAATCGCTCAAGCGCGCCAACCTCTGGAAAGAGGTATCCAATCAGCTCAACAAGGATGGTTTGGCGCTCTCGGGCGGTCAGCAGCAGCGTCTGTGCATCGCGCGCGTGCTTGCGGTGCAACCCGATGTCCTTCTGATGGACGAGCCCTGCTCCGCCATCGACCCCACGTCCGTCTCTAAGGTCGAGGATCTGATGGCCGAGCTGGCGCCCGAGATGACGATCATCATCGTCACGCATTCAATGCAGCAAGCAGCTCGTATCAGCGACTACACCGCATTCTTCTTGCAGGAAGTTGCCGACGAGCCCGCCACACTCATCGAGTATGGTCAAACCGACGCGATCTTCACCAGCCCGGTGGACTCGCGGACGGAAGACTATATCACCGGCCGCTTTGGCTGATCGGTGCGACTAGTCCCAAGCCGATCGGACCTGGTCCGGTGCGTATTCACTGTGCGGGCGGCATGACCGCACCCAACTGATTGGAGTGAACCATGCGCAAACTGTTTTCCCGTCAGCTCATCGAGGCCCGCCACGAGATGCTGAGCATCTACGAGGCCGTCGATCTGGCCCTCCACGATGCCGTGAAGGCCTATGTGACCGACGACCGCAAGCTCGCCACCAAGACCAAGAAGCGCACGCTTTCGATTGACGCACGCTGCGCCAACCTGGAGGCCGTCTGCTACAACCTGATCGCCACGCAGTCACCGGTCGCCTCCGACTTCCGCCTGCTTCAGACGATCATCTACGTCGACTTTAACCTGCAGCGCATGACCGATAAGGTTCGCCAGATCTGCCGCGCCACGCGTCATATGATCAAGGCCGATATCTCGCTGCCCAAGGAGCTTGTCGGCACGGTCGAGGCCGAGGCTGAGGCCGTCTACCAGGTGCTGGGCTCTTCGCTTTCCGCGCTCGTCACCAATGACATGTCCATCATTTGCAACTTGGCCGTCGAGGACGAGCCAGTGCACGCCGCCTACGAGAAGTTCTTCCGCACCTTTAACCGTATGGATACGGGCGACTTTATGGACGACGACAGCAACTATGACGACCTGCGCCGCGCTATCATGGTTTCGCGCTACCTCGATCGCATCGCTTCGATTTCCATCGATGCCGCTTGCCGTCTGACCTTCCTGTTGACTGGTCAGCGCATGAATGCCGGCGATATCGCCCGCACTGATGAGGATGAGCTTGAGAGCATGCGTGTGCCTTCGGGCGAGGGTGTTATCATGAGGCCCGCCGTCGACGCGCACTACGTTGCCAAGGTGCCCGTTAACGAGGTCAGCGAGGGTCTTCGCTACCTGTTCGATCATCTTGAGGACGAGGACGATGGCGAGGACGACGAGGAGTAAGTAATCCTGTTCGTCGAAAGATTGTAAATACCGAAGCGAGCGCGGCCTTGCACATGCGGGGCCGCGCTCTTGCGTTAGCATGGGACTACTTGTTTGGCTGTCAGCGGAGGCGATTAGCAATGGATAACTATTTGGACTTGATGCGCGCTCGCCGCGAGCAGATTCTGGAACGTTTTTATGCGGCGCTCGATCGCGCGGGCCGCCCCCACGACGCCGCGCGCCTCATTGCCGTGTCCAAGACCGTTGGTGTCGATGAGACCGTTGCCGCCATCCAGGCGGGGTATCGCCATTTTGCCGAGAACCGCCCGCAGGAGCTGGTTCGCAAGCTCACGGGTCTGGCGGAGCATCCGGAGCTGCCCGAGGTGCGCTTCGATATGATCGGCAACCTGCAGACCAATAAGATCAATGCGGTGCTGGGCTCAGCCGAGCTGATTCACTCGGTGGGTTCGCTGCATCTGGCGCAGGCGATCTCGAGCCGTGCTGTCCGCAAGATTGAGGCAGGCGAGCTCACTGGCCTCCAGCGTGTGCTCATTGAGGTCAATGTGAGTGGTGAGGAGTCGAAGGGAGGCTTTTCGCCCGATGAGATTCGCGCCGCCGCGGGTGAGCTTGCGGAACTTGAGGGAATTTGCGTACAGGGGCTTATGACTATGGCGCCCCGGGGGAATAAGGATGTGGCACGCCGCACCTTTGCGGGGCTTCGTGAGCTGAGGGATGAGCTGGAGGTGGCGCATCCCGATTTGAACCTGCCTGAGCTTTCCTGCGGCATGAGCGAGGACTTTGAGTCTGCCCTTGAGGAGGGCTCTACGCTCGTTCGCCTGGGCAGGGTAGTATTTAGCCCGGAGTTTGCAGTAAAATAAGGCTCTGAAGTGCGCACTGATTATCGGGGCGCCTGCACTAAACCGCGAGAGGACACAACCATGGGCTTCCTTGACGAGATTAAAAATAAGATGCACCTGGGCGGCCAGCAGGGTTACGACCAGGGTTATGGCCAGGACGACGACTACGGCTACGATGATGGCTATGACGATGGCTATCAGAGCAACGGCTACAGTGGTGCTTCGGGCGAGGGCTTCTACACCCAAGACGAGCCGAGCAACGGCCTGCTTGGTCAGACGCGCCGTGGCGAAGCTGAGTCGGTTGCCGTGTATACGCGCTCCGGTCAGCTGGTCGGCGATGACTCCCGCCATGCCACGACGTATAACCCGCCTTCGCGCTCGCAGGACAGTGTTGCGAGCGGTTATCGTCCTGGTGCCTATGACACGCCGTCGAGCTACGCCGAGAACACCCGCGCCCGTGCCGCCGCTGCGCCCGCGCCTGCACCGAGCGATGCCTCGGCCTATGCGAGCAATATCATCAACGCCACGCCGCAGCTGCCGGCCTATGTCCTGCGCCCCGAGAGCTATGACGACGTGGAGACCGTGGTGCGCCGCGTTCGCACCAAGCAGCCTGTCGCACTGATTTTTGTGGGCGTACGCACCGAAGTTGCCAAGCGCGTCTTGGACTTCTCTTACGGCTTTGCCTGCGGTCTGGGTGCCACGGTCAAGGAGGTGGGCGACCGCGTGTTCATGGTGCTGCCCGCCGGTTGCGAGGTCAAAGATTCCGATCTCAAGAAGCTTCGTGCCGACGGCTACCTCAAGTAAAGACAAGACGAGGAGATTCCCATCAACATCTACACTATCGTCCAGCTGGTCAACACGCTGTTCAACTTTTATTCCACGCTCATTATCGTCTACTGCTTTATGACATGGATTCCCATGAAGCAGGGTGGTTTGCTTCAGGATATTGCCGCGGTGCTTGATAGCGTGTGCGGTCCGTGGCTTAACCTGTTCCGTCGTTTCATCCCGCCGATGGGCGGTATCGATTTTTCGCCGGTCGTTGCGATTATTGCGTTGCAGTTGGTGCAGAGGCTGGTTCTGCAGCTTCTTATAGGTATACTCGTGTAGAACTGACTTAGTAACTT
Source organism: uncultured Collinsella sp. (assembly GCA_900551635.1). Lineage (GTDB taxonomy): Bacteria > Actinomycetota > Coriobacteriia > Coriobacteriales > Coriobacteriaceae > Collinsella. The sequence continues at coordinate 9,932 of URWQ01000010.1, forward strand.
ACGTCGGGCGTGTAGCGCCGAGGCGATGAAAAAGGAGACTTGTTATGGCTATTACCCCTGCAGACATCCAGGCTCAGACTTTCTCTGAGGCCAAGCGTGGCTACGATCCTGCCGAGGTCGACGTCTTCTTGGAGACGCTGTCTTCCGAGGTTGACGCTATGCTCGCTAAGATCGTTGACCTTAAGGGTCGTCTGACTGCTACCGAGCAGCAGCTTGCCGATGCACAGGCTCAGCTTGCCCAGGCTCAGGATACCGCCGACCAGGCCGTTCCTGCCGCCCCCGTGGCTGCTCCCGCCCCTGACTTCTCCGCTCAGGAGCGCCAGATTTCCGCTGCCCTGATCGCTGCCCAGCAGACCGCTGAGACCATCGTCAACGATGCCAATGAGAACGCTGAGCGCATCCGCAACGAGGCTGACGCCAAGGCCCGCGAGGTTATCCGCCAGGCTCTGACCGAGAAGCAGGCCGAGCTCGAGGAGATCGATCGTCTCAAGGCTTCCCGTGAGGAGTTCAAGGCCGAGTATCTCAAGCTCATCCAGCACTTTATGGACGATGCCCAGAACTCCTTCCCGGCCGATCTGATGGCCTCTACGCCGGTCGGTTCTGCCGCTTCTCCTGCGGTGACTGTTCCCGCCGAGCCGCTGCCCGTCGCTGACCCGGTTGTCCCCGTGGCCGATCCCTTCGCCCCGATCGATAACTTCGCTGCCGACGACCTGGACTAACATTCGGCCTACAATTTAGTGCCTAGAAAGGACCCGCAGCTTGCGGGTCCTTTTTTATGACTGTGCCGGGGTGCGTAACATAAAAAACCGAGCCCTGCACATAGTGGCGCAGAACTCGGCGAACGGGTGAGCGGTAAAAGGTAGGTTTTAGGGCATGTGCCAAAAACTACTTGAGGAGGAAGTCGGGGAGGGGAATGGTACGGGCCTCGCGATGCTCGGGATCGGCGATGTGGTCGGCAGGATAGCCACAGACGAGCATGTGATAGGGATAGACGCCCTCGGACAGGTTGAACCGCTCCTGTGCCACCTCAGGCTTAAAATGGCATACCCAGCACGTTCCCAGACCCTGCTCGGTGGCCTCCATCATCATCTGATCACACACGATGGACGTATCGATTTCACTGGAATTCATCTGGTCATACGGGCGCACCCAAGCATCATCGGTAACGCTGCAAATAAGGAAAACAAGCGGAGCCCCAAAGATAGACCCATCACGAGCAAACCGAGGCTGACAAGCAGCAGCCTTCTCCAGAAGCTCAGGCGTATCCAACACCATCACACGGGTTGGATGATTATTACAAGCAGAAGGAGCAATACGCCCAGCCTCAACAATGGCATCCACCACCGACTGCTCAACAGGACGATTCTCAAACTCGCGACAAGAATACCGAGACCGAGCCAGATCCAAATACCCCATAACCAAACCCTCCAAAGTCAGCAAATTTATCCAAAGTAAACCAAAGGGTACCCAAAGCCCCATCCACCCAAACGTTTAAGGCGGTCCCAAAGTTTCCAATTGGGCCCCAAGGTCCTGTCAACAAAGGCCCCATCGCTTTCAAAGTATCAGCCAAAGTTCCCAATGGTGGTACGTAAGGCGAAGGGCCGGCCACGGTTTACTTTCGAACGACTCTGCAAAGCAGCCGGAGTGAGAAAGCAAACCGTGGCCGGCCCTTCGCCGCCGGGACACGTACCCCCAATTAACTGTTCTTCATGACAATCGAATCCACAACATCGGCCACATTCTCGCAGCAGTCGGCGCAGTACTCCAGGAAGGCGTACACGTCACGCCAAGCGATGACCTCGAGCGGATCCTTGCCGTTAACGTGCAGGTTGCGCATGGCGTTGATGTAGAGCTCGTCGGCCTCGGACTCGATGGTGTTGATCTGGATGACCAGTTCGCGCAGCGTTTTGGACTTGCGGTAGTTGGGCAGCTCGACCATCAGGTCCTTCATGGCGCGGCAGGCATCGGTTACCTTGTGAGCGATGACGATGGCATCGGGGTGGATGCTCTGGATGTTGGTGAAGTAGACGCGTTGCACGACGCCTTCGATGCGGTCGAGTACGGTGTCGAGCGAGCAACTCATCAGGTCCAGATCCTCGCGCTCAAGCGGGGTGATAAAGGCGGTGAGCAGGGCGTCTTCGAGCTCATGGTGCTTCTTGTCTGCCGCATGCTCAATCGCATGCATCTTATCGAGCATGTCGTGGATCTGCGCGGGGTCAAAGTTCTCAAAAATCTTGGTGAGCAGCTCGGCTGCCTGAACGGCGAGGTCAGCGCAAGCGACGTAGTTGTCAAAGTAGAACGAATCGGGTTTCTTTGCCATGGGTGGGTCCTTTCGAGGCGAAGACGGGTGGGCGAAGCATTGCAGTCCGGATGGACGCTCGGTTTGACTAGATGAACATCATGAACAGCTTGGCCATAACAAAGCTGATGAGTCCGCAGGCGGGGAAGGTGAAGAACCAGGTGAACATCATGTCCTTGACGACGCCGAAGTTGATGGCCGAAAGGCGCTTGACGGCACCGACGCCCATGATGGCGCAGGTCTTGATGTGGGTGGAGGACACGGGGATGCCGGTAAGGGTGGCAAGCAGCAGGTTTGCGGCGCCCGCCAGGTCGGCGGAGAAGCCCTGGTACTTTTCGAGCTTGACCATGCTCTGGCCGACGGACTTGATGATGCGCTCGCCGCCCACGCTGGTGCCGATACCCATAGTGGCCGAGCACAGCAGCATAATCCAGATGGGGATGCCTGCATCGCCGACGCTCGTCTGGCCGCTGGCAAAGGCCACGCCTAAAAAGAGCACGCCGATGAACTTCTGTCCATCCTGCGCGCCGTGCATAAAGCTCATGGCCGCAGCGCTCGCGATCTGAGCGTATTTAAAGAAGACATTGGCACGTCGCCTGTTGGCGGCGGCGAAAAGAATCGAGACGAGCTTGCACAGGACCCAGCCCATGACAAAGCCCAGGCCGATGGAGAGCGCCAGGCCGTAGATGACCTTCATCCACTCGTGGACGTTGACGCTGCTCGCGCCGCCGAGGGCGATAGCGGCACCGGTCAGGCCGGCGATAAGGCTGTGGCTTTGCGAGGTGGGGATACCAAAACGCGACGCTGTGGCGCCGTAGACGACGATGGAGAACAGCGCCGCGCAGAGGCACGCGAGCGCCATGGTGCTGTTTCCGCCAAAGTCGACGATATGCGAGATGGTATTGGCGACGCTCGCGTTAAAGTGCGTCATGATGAGCACACCGAGGAAGTTGAATGCGGCGCTCATGAGAATGGCGGCGCGGGCGGGCATGCAACGCGTAGTGACGCAGGTCGCGATGGCGTTGGGCGCGTCGGTCCATCCATTGACGAAGATGGCGCCCAACGCGAGGATCACGGTGACGGCAAGGACTGGGTTCGACACAATTTGGCCGAGGAAGGTTGAGAACGTTACGTCCATATATGGGCTTTCTCGAAGTTTGCAGACACGTTACAAAAACATGATAAATCGTATCACCTCCTGTGGGTTTCTTTACCGAGTTCTGATGGGAGAAGTGAACTTTTTGGCACTAAAATTGAATATTAGCCCTGTTGACCGCGGGTGTTCTTTTTGCTAACACGCCATGCGGACACGTGCGATTACTACGACACTCCAAAACCACAGTCTGTTCGCTTTACAACATGCAAACATGCGTTCGATAATAGGAGGCATGGAATATCGACAGACAGATGGCAAAACTCGGCGCGTGCACAAGCAGTATGTGGACGTCGTGGCTCGCATCCTCGCGGGCGGACAGGTCGTGCCGGTCACCGTCTGCTGGGTCGACGGTCGTTGCTTTACGATTGACGAGATTGTCTCGACCACTGGGTTTGGCCTGACGGTTCACGGCATCCGTACGGCAACCTATAAGGTGCGTTTTGGCGGGCACGCGACCGAGTTGTATCTGGAGGACCAGGCGTGCGGACGGTCGGACGGCTCGCAGGCCCACGTGATGCGTTGGTGGGTCTGGGCGTTTGATCGTACGCTTGAGGGCGAGCGCCGTAGGTAAGGACGCACGGCGTTCGGGTACAATGACAGGAATCTTGTCACCTACGGCGCTGTCGCGGCGCTTTTGAAAGGACGAAACTATGAACGATATCCAGGGCTATCAGAACGGCCCCATCGAGAGCGGCGCAAGCCGCGCCAAGGAGATGTCGCCGCGCGCGTACAACCTTGTCATGTCTGCCCTGATCTTCTTGGGCTTTTGCGCCATGGGCGCCGGCGCCTACTTTACGAGCACCATGTCGTTTGCGCGCATGATGATGAGCGGCGCCGCCCTGCCGCTGGTCTTTGGCTCGTTTATTTTGACCATCGTCGGCATGGTCATGATGTCGGCCGCCGCCAGCAAGCAGTCCGTGGGCCTGTCCCTTGTGGGCTACGTAATCTTTGCGAGTACCTTTGGCCTGACCGCGTCGTTTGGCCTTGCCAACTACGACCTGCCCACCATCAACACTGCCTTTATCGCCACGGCCGCCATCACCTTTGTCTTTGGCGCCTTGGGCGTGACGTTCCCCAAGTTTTTCCAGCGCGTGTATGGCATCGGTTTTGGCATTCTGCTCGCCACTATTCTGGTTGAGATCGTGCTGATGTTCATGGGCGTCTCGCAGACCATCACCGATCTGATCGTGATCGTGGTGTTCGCCGGCTTTATTGGTTACGACACCTATGTTGCCACGACGGTGCCGCCTACGCTGCCCAACGCCGTGCTCATGGCGTCCAATCTGTTCGTGGACATTATCAACGTGTTCCTGCGCATCCTGAACATCCTTGGCCGTCGCGACTAGTGGCGAATTGCGGCGGTGCTTGCCGTGCGTGCAAATCGATGCGAAAGGCGGTCCTTCGGGGCCGTCTTTTTTGTACGCGGCGGGGTATCATGGATGGGAAAAGCCGATGGCGGCAGAGACCGAGAAAGGTGACCACTTATGGCAGACGTCGACAACAGGAACCGTAACCGATGGTCCAACCGAGCGGATCAGGCCAATTCCAAGCGCGAGGCCCGTGCCAAGGCCGCCGAGCGTCACGTGGCGGCTGTGTCCGAGGCCTGCGCCAAGGACATCGAGCGTTCGCTTGCCGGCGTGCGCGAGTTCGATGGTATGCCTGCCGGTTTTGTCGCGGCGATGAAGGCCAAGGTTCAGAGTGCTGTGGCCACCGAAGAACAGGTTGCCGAGGACGTCGAGGGCGCGGAGGCTGCCGAGGTCGAGGCAGCGCTCGAGCCCGTCGAGGAGCCTGCCGAGGAAATCGCCGAAGCTGAGTCCGCGCCTGCTGAGGAGCCTGCTGCGTCCCTGCCTGAGGTCACCGTGCTCGATGCCTCCGCCACGCAGGCCATCTTGGACAACGGGCGTGGCTATGCGCAGTTCTGCGACATGGCCGTGCTCGCCTTTGCCTCGTTCACCAACCCGGGCGGTGGCTATATTCAGGGTTATCTGGGCCAGGAGGCCACACTGTGCGCCGATTCGTATCTGTACAACGTTCTCGATAAGCAGCGCAAATGGTACGGCGAGAACCGTCGCCGCAACATCAACTGCGAGCTTTACCGAAACCGTGCGCTGGTGGTGCCTGCGGTGCGCTTCGACCGCAACCACGTGCATGCATACGCCGACGTGATCGTGGCCGCCGCGCCCAACGTTAAGGGCGCCCGCCAGGAGTATCGCGTGAGCGACGATGCTCTGCTGGACGCCCTGCGCGACCGCATTCGCTTTGTGCTTGCCATCTGCGACGAGCTGGGTCGCGAGAAGCTCGTACTGGGCGCTTGGGGCTGCGACAACAACGGCTTTGACGCAGAGACCGTGGCCGAGCTCTTCCGCAAGGAGCTCGCGTCGGGCGACTTTAAGGTCAAGCAAGTCTTCTTTGCCGTGCCTTCTACGCGCTGGGATGAGGATTTTGCCAAGTTCGAGCACGTGCTGGCAAACTTCCCCGAGCGCAACGAGGAGTCCTATGCCCAGGTTGCCGCTCGCGCTGCGGCAGAGCAGGCCCAGGCTGCTACCGAGGATGATGAGGACGAGGACGATTGGCGCAAGTACCTGTAATCGGTACGTGCTGACAGATGGGTCGAGCCGGCGGGAGGGCTGCTCCCGTCGGCTTTTTACTGAGCGAGGGGCTTACGATGAAAAACGTTCTATGCTTTGGCGACAGCAACACCTATGGTTACGATCCGGCGGGCATGCGCGACGGCACCGCGGTGCGCTATGCGCGGGATGTGCGCTGGTGCGGCGTGGCCCAACGTGACTTAGGCGAGGGCTGGCATGTAATTGAAGAAGGCCTCAACGGCCGCACGACGGTACGCGACGACATGTGCCATCTGGACACCAATCTTAACGGCATCCGCGCGCTGCCGATGCTGCTCGAGGCCCATAAGCCGCTGGACGCCATTGTGATCATGCTGGGCACCAACGACTGCAAGACGGTCTTTAACGTGACGGCTGCCGATATCGCCCGGGGCGCCATGGCGCTGATTCGCGCCGTCCGCGCGTTTCCGTGGACCGACGCTGCGCCTTGTCCGCGCATTCTGCTGATGGCTCCTATCAAGATCAAGCCGCAGATCGCCGACGTATATATGACCGATTTTGACGAGCATTCCGTAGAAGCCTCGGAACATTTTGGTGAGTACTACGCGCATGTGGCTGAGCAGGTTGGCTGCGACTTTTT
>URWQ01000011.1 GCA_900551635.1 uncultured Collinsella sp.
GGGAAGTGTTCGGATGAAGTTGCCAATCAAGGCTTGCGAGTAGAGCGGCGGGAGCTTCTTCTGAAGCTCTTTCGTGAGTAGCTTCTGCATGGTATGATCTCCTGTGTGTTGTTGTGGGAGGCCCCTTCTCGGGGCCTCCTGCTTGCTTTAGGCTGCTTGCTCTGCTGGTCTGATGGGGTTCGTTTCGCCGATGTTCCAATCAATGGCCTTGGCGTTCTGCCACTTGCCCTGATCGTCCATGTAGTAAAAGCCATGCTTGCCGAAGTACTTTCGAACCTTCAAGGCCCCGGACTCGATGCCATCGGCTATGACCTGCTTTCGAAGGTCTTTCACCATGTAAATAATGGCTTCTTCGTCGCTGTTGGCCTTGAATGCCTCGGTTACCTGTGCAAGGTAGTTATCGCAAGCCCTCATGATCTCCACTTGCTCGTAATCGGCTCGGGGGATCTCGTTAATTGGCCTGTGCTTCGTGGCCTCTACTGTGTACCTGCCAAGCTCTGGAAAAGCCATGTACTCGTTTACAAGCTTCAAGGCTGTCGCAAGCTCTAGGCCATCCTTTCGGCCCTGGGGGCCTTTTCTGAAGTAGCCTCGTGCTCGCATACCCTCAACTATGGCTAGGATCGTGTGGTTGCTCACCAGCTGACCACTTACCACCAGATCTAAACTCTGCTGCTCTGTCATCTCTGTAGCCTCCTTATTCGGTTCTAAAGCTGCTTGCTAGTTCTGTGGGCTTTGTGGCCCTCATTGCTAACAACTGAATTATTGCACAATAATTAGTGTGCTATAGGCACAATGCACAATAGCTATTGTTCTACACAATACCTGCACAATTGCTATTGTTGTATCCCTATTGCTATTGCTGTATCATCAGGGGATCAGATCAAGGCATGAAGGGAGGTTGCATGACACCGACTGAGGCGCTTAAAGAAATGCTCGACCGTTCCGGCATGAGCATGTACGCGCTTTCAAAGGCCATGGGCAAGAGCAGGAACTACGTTCAGAATACGATCAAACAAGGTTCCGACCTAGGCGCGGGAAACCTCGCGCTCATGGCTTCTCACATGGGCTTTAAGCTGACGTTGAACGGAATGGGCGAACCCATCGAGATAACGGAGAGGAGCGAAGATGCCGACGATAATCAAGGGCCAGCCGACTAGCGCCGAGATTCGCAAGCGGCTCAAGGCGGAAGGACGCCCCGTGGTGCTTTCCTGCTCGCTGGGCAAGGACTCGCTGGCCGCCTGGGTGGCGCTTGAGGACGAGGGTATAGAGGTCGTGCCGATCTACTACTGGTCTATCCCGGGCCTTCCGATGGTCGAGCAGAACGTGCGAACCATCGAGAAAGTGTTCGGCGTGAAGATACACCAGTACCCGCACCCCAGATGGTCGAGGACGCTCAACAACTGCGTGTTCCAAAGCCCGGCGCACTGCGACGTGATCGAGGCCGCGAACATGCCGGTCTACAGCTACGACGACATGCGCCCCTACATCCTCGAAGACCTCGGCCTGCCCGATGACACGTGGTTCTGCGACGGCGTGCGCGCCTGCGACAACCCGTACCGTCGAGCCAGCCTCACCAAGCACGGCCTCATGAAGCAGACCACGCACAAGGCCTCGGTGGTTGCGGACTGGACGAAGGCAGAGGTCATGGATGCGATCGCCCGCAGGGGCATCGGCCTGCCTCCGGACTACGAGCTGTTCGGGCGCAGCTTCGACGGCCTGGACATGCGCTTCATGAAGCCCCTGCGCGAGAAGCGCCCCGACGATTTCGCCGTGGTCAAGAAGTGGTACCCGTTCATCGAGGCAGACGAGAAGAGGTGGGAGCACTATGGGCTTTAAGTTTGAGAAGCCGCAGAAGGCGCGTAAAGAGGCTAAGGCGGCCGAGGAAGCGCAGCTGACCGACCACCAGAAAAGCTACCGAGACCGCGAGAAGCGCGAGGAGAAGCGCTTTCAGATGGCCGTCGATTCCGGCTTCTGGATCTGCTTCTGCTTCCATGACGCCGAGGAGCGCGGGCGCTTCGCCGATCTGGTCAAGGCCGATGCCGAGGGCTGGACGTTCGGCGACGTAATCCGCCCCGTGTTCGAGGAGCGCATAGGCCTTCAGAACAAGCGGCAGTTCAAGCCGAAGGAGCAGAAGGGCACGCCGATGCCGAACCCGCTCGATTCGGTCGAGACCACCGACAGCCTCGAAGGCGACAGCTTCGCCGAGGCCGATGCCATACTCAAGGCGTTCGAGTCGCTTGAGGTTAAGCCCTACTACGACAACGTTTGGAGCAGCGCCTACTACGTCGTGTGCGTGTTCCGCGACTCCGACGACCTCGAAAGCTTCATCAGGGAGTATGCCCTGGCGAAGTACGGCGACCTGTACATGGACGGGTCGAAGATCCTTGAGGCCCTTGAGGCCTAAGGCCAATCTCACGCGCATAGGAAAATCAAGGCGTCCTTCGGGACGCCTTTTTTGTTCCCGAAAACGAGAGGAGGCAGGCATGTTCGGTCGTATTCGCCGCGCAGCGGGAAACATCGCCAACCGAGTGCGCTCCGCGTTCAATCGCGGTCGCGGCAGCTCTTCCGGCCGCTCCTCCTACTAAGGGGGAACCCAGGGCCAGCGCGATCATAAGGCGCTGGCCCTTTCCATCGTCAAAGCAAAACAGAGAGGAGTGAACGCATGGCAGCCAAGCGAGAGAAGCCCACACTTCCCACCGACACAGACTGGCCCGCCGAGACCGTCACATGGTTCAACGCGTGGCGCGACGACCGTTGCAGCGACCGCTGGGACGAGCGCCAGTGGCAGTACGTCATGGACACCGCCATCGTCCACGCCCTCGTGTACGGCTCCAACGACTTCGGCGCGCTCGCCGAGCTTGACAAGCGCCTGCGCTTCATGGGCCTCACGTTCGAGGACTAGCCATGAACGACCAGAACCTCATCAAGCCGAAGCGCGACCAGACGCCCGAGCAGCGCCGGGCCGCCGCCTCGAAGGCAGGCAAGGCCGCCGCGAAGAAGCGCCGCGAGAAGAAGCAGCTGCAGGAGATCGCCAAGACCGTGCTGCACATGCCGTTCGAGGGTACCGATGCCGAGCTGGACGAGCTGGAGGGCATGTCCTTCGAGGACTACCCCGACCGCAAGCTCACGGTATCCGAGATAAGCGTGCTCAAGGTCGCCAGGAAGGCCATGAAGGGCGACATAGCCGCGCTTCAGTTCCTTCGCGACACCGCAGGCGAGAAACCCGTCGAGAAGGTCGAGGTGGCAGCGGACGTGTCGCACGCGGCCGAGGAGATCGGCAAGCTGATAGAGGCGAAGCGCCATGCCGACAAGGGCTGACCTCATCGACCTGGTGTACGACTGCCCTGCCGACATAGCCGTGAAGCTGGGATACGACAAGCTCACCGACCTGCACAACAAGTGGATCAAGGACATGGTGTTCGGCACCGAGGACGAGACCATCCAGGCGCACCGAGGCTCGTTCAAGACCACGTGCCTGCACATCTCGTTCGCCTTCATCCTCGTGCTGTTCCCCGGCGAGCGCGTCATATTCCTGCGCAAGACCGACGACGACGTGGCGGAGGTCATGACGGCCACGGCCAACGTTCTTCAATCGGAGTGGTTCCAGGCCCTCGGGCGCATGCTCTACGGCACCGACCTCGTGATAACCAAGGCCACGCAGTCCTCGGTGTCGACGAACCTCAAACAGGGCGTGTCGGGCGCTCCCCAGCTGCTGGGGCTTGGCTGCGGCGGCTCTCTCACGGGCAAGCACGCCGACAAGGTGTTCACCGACGACATCGTGAACGTGAAGGACAGGGTGTCCGCAGCCGAGCGCGAGCGCATCAAGCTGCTGTACATGGAGCTTCAGAACATCCGCAACCGAGGCGGGCGCATCTTCAACACGGGCACGCCGTGGCACAAGGACGACGCCTTCCAGCTGATGCCCAACATCCGCCGATGGAGCTGCTTCGAGACGGGACTCATGAGCCGCGAGGACATAGAGCGCGTGCGCGCCAGCATGTCGCCTTCGCTTTTCGCTGCCAACTACGAGCTGAAGCACATCGCCGACGAGGACGCCATGTTCACCAACGCGCAGTTCTTCAAAGAGCCGCAGCTTTTGGCGGACGGCATAGACGCGAGCTACGGCGGCGCTGACTATACGGCCTTCACCTGCGTTAGGGAGAGGAGCGGCATCTGGTACGCGCACATCCGCATGTGGCATAGGCACGTAGACGACTGCCTCGACGAGATTCTGAAGGAGTGCAAGGCCCTGCGCATCGGCACCGTCTTCTGCGAGTCGAACGCCGACAAGGGCTATCTGCGCAAGTCCATCATCCGCAGGGGGCACCCGTGCTGCTCCTACCAGGAGGCGGAGAACAAGTACATCAAGATAAGCACGCACCTGCGCAGCCAGTGGGCCAACGTGAGGTTCCTCGACTGCGACCAGTACCCGCTCGACGCGGACGCATTGAACCAGGTGCTCGACTACAGCGAGAACGCAGCGCACGACGACATGCCTGATTCGCTCGCAAGCGCGATAAGGCAGTGGCAGAGCAAGCCAGGCGTGAAGTTCTTCAAGGGAGGCATATAAGTGGCGCACGAGTTCCATTCCTTCTACTACGACCAGATGCAGCGCGAGCCGGAGACGGAGGACTTCCGCGTGCCCGCGGGCACCGAGATGACGCCCGAGCTGCTGCAGCGGCTAATCGACGAGTTCGAGCAGTCCCACAAGCCGCGCTACGAGTACCTGGACGCGGCCTACAGGGGCCATTACGCCATCTTCGACCGCGCCTGGCGCAGGAAGCCCGACTACAAGCCCGACAACCGCATGGCGGCGGACTTCGCCTACACCATCACGCAGACGTTCGAGGGCTATTTCATAGGTGTGCCCATGACGCTTTCAGTGCGAAACGCCGATGGGATGCCAGATTCGCGGAAAAGCTCCGTGGAGGCGTTCATCGCCGAGTTCACGGCGAGAAACCTTCAGGAGGACGTGGACGCAGAGCTTTCGAAGATGGCCTCCAAGTTCGGCCATGCCTACGAGATGCTTTACCAAGACGAGGACGGCATGCCGCGCTCAATCGCGGTCGCGCCGCTGACCGCCTTCATGGTGTACGACGACTCCGTGCTGAAGCGCCCGCTGTTCTTCGTGCGCTGGTTCTACGGCGACGACGGGGCCATCAAGGGCAGCTGGTCGGATGCCGCGCAGGTGGTCGATTTCGCCCGCACAAACGATGGCTTCGCCTTCGGCGAGCCTAGCGCGCATGCGTTCGGAAGCGTGCCCGCGGTCGATTTCCGCCAGAATACCGAGGGGCGCGGCCTCTACGAGGGCGTGCTGTCGCTCATCGAGCAGTACAACGCCGTGCTGTCCGAGAAGGCCAACGACGTCGAGTACTTCAGCGATTGCTACATGGTGGTCAAGGGCAAGGAGCTTGACGAGTCCGAGATAGAGAATATCCGCGAAAACAAGATCATCAACCTGTTCGGCGAATCGACCGAGGGCCTCGACGTGATGTTCCTCGTGAAGCCGAACGCCGACGGCGTGCAGGAAAACCTCATCAACCGCCTGGAAACGCTCATCTACAAGACCGCCATGGTGCCCGACATCACCGACGACAACTTCGCCACGGCCTCCGGCATAGCGCTCAAGATGCGCATGATGCCCATGAGCAACCTGGCGCGAAACAAGGAGCTGAAGTTCAGGCGCGGCGTGCAGGAGCGCATGCGCCTTCTGGCCGCCTATCCCAACGCCGATTTCGCGGACGACGACTGGCAGGCCGTGGAAGTGACCATGCACCGCAACATGCCCGACGACCTGCAATCCGAGGCAAGCGTGGCCGGGCAGCTCTCTGGCATCGTGTCCGAGGAGACCCAGCTTTCCGTGCTCTCGTGCGTGAGCGACCCGAAGGCAGAGATGCAACGCAAGCGTGACGAGCAGGAAGAGAAGGCCGACGCCATAAGCGGCGGCATGCCCACCAATAGGACGGCTCAAGCCGATGACACCGAAGAGGAAGGAACCAACGATGAAGGTAGCGATCTATAGCCGAGGCAAGCGCCTTGCCATCCGCGAGCAGCCGAGCGCAGAGGCGCCAATTATCGGAACGATGGGCAGCGGTTGCGCCGCGCACGTCGAGGATGCCGCACCCGGCTGGCTTGAGCTGACCATGGGCGGCTACATCCGCGAAGACCTCGTGACGGTCGGCTCCCTGGTGGATACGACAACGTACGCAATCAAGGAGCAGCCGAGCGGTGCGCCGCAGCCCGAGGCGGAACAGCAGCAGGAAGCGCCTGCGCAAGAGGCCGAACTCGAGCCTGCCGAAGAGCAGCCCGAGGCTGACGACAACGCCGGCCTGATGGCCATGAAGATCAACGAGCTGCGCGAGCTTGCCAAGGGAAGCGGCGTGGCCCTTCCGAAGAACGCCACCAAGGCGCAGATCATCGAGCTTCTTATGGGCAGCGATGAGTAAGCCTAGCGACGAGTACTGGCGCGAGCGCCGAGACGAGTTCCTTGCGCAGCTTGAGAAGGACGAGTCCGCCTTGCGCAAGCGCCTTGAGAAGGTGTACGCCAGCGAGGCGGCCAAGCTCAACCGCCTCATAGCCGCCTACTACGCCCAGTACGGCGAGGACAAGGTGATCGAGTACCGCCGCCTGCTGCAATCCATCAGCGCCGAGGACCGAACCCTGCTCATGGAGCGCATGGACGACTTTGCCAAGAAGTACCCGCAGTACGCCGACCTCATGCCCGTCCGCGAGTCCATCTACCGGCTGAACGAGCTTGAGGCCATCCAGCTTCAGATGCGCATCCAGCAGTACGAGATAGGGGCCATCGAGCAGGCAGAGCTTGAGCGCCACTTCTCCGAGCAGGCGCGCCGCGCGGCCAACATGGCCGCAGAGGAGCTGGGCTTCGGAAAGAACTTCTACCGCTACGACTCCGAGGTGGTCAAGGCCACCGTGGGGGCGGCATGGGCCGCCGGTGAAGACTTCTCGGCGCGCATCTGGGCAAACCGCGAGAAGTTGGCGAGCTACCTAAACGACGACTTCTCGAAGCTCATAGCGCGCGGCGTCTCATACGATGAGATCTCGCGCGAGCTTCGGGCTAGGCTGAACCACAGCGGCACCCGCACGGCCATGCGCCTCGTGTATACCGAGGGCACATACCTCTTCAACGAGGCGCAGGCACGCGTCCACGAGTCAGAGTTCGAGAGCTACGCCATCAGCTGCATACACGACGGCAAAGCCTGCGAGGTCTGCCGCGAGCTTGAGGCCTACCAGAAGCAGCATCCGGCCAAGCTGTCGGAGCGCATGCCGGGAACGAACTTCCCGCCCATGCACCCGTGGTGCCGCTGCTCGTATACCCTTGAGGTGGCCGACTGGGACAAGTGGATAGACGAGTACGTGCAGAAGCGCGGAGGCGATTCGGGCACCCAAGCAACGCGTTTGCGCTCCGACGCCATGGTGCGCGAGCCTGAAACCACGTCGTTCCTGCAATCGCTTCAGCGCGTAGGCTCGACGCTCGCGGGGCTTGATTTCAGGCTCAAGGGCCAGCAGTCGCTCGCGCGCAAGATTCGCACCGACTCGCACGACAAGACCATGAGCGAGCAGGAAGCAGCCGATTCCATCCACGACGTGCTGCGGTATACCTATCAGCTTCAAACGGCCAGCTTCGCCGACGAGTTCGCCCGCATCCGCGTCGAGCTTGAGAAGGCGGGCTATACTTTGGTCAAGGTCAAGAACACGCTGCAGAGCACGGGCGTAACGTACCGCGGCGTCAACTGCCAGTTCGAGACGCCCGACGGCTTCAAGTTCGAGCTGCAGTTCCACACGCCCGAGTCGCTTGCCCTGAAGGAGAACGAGCTTCACAAGCTCTACGAGGAGCAGCGGCTTCCCGAGACCGACCCGAAACGGCGCGCCGAGCTTGTGCGCCGCATGATAGAGCTGTCCGACGAGCTTTCAACCCCGCCAAACATCGAGGAGGTGCGCAAATGAACTACTACACCGACGATTCCGTGAAGCGCGTTTCGCGCATCGACCTTGAGGCGGGTACCGCAGAGACCTACAACTTCACGCTAGGAAGATGGCGCGACGACAACGACCTGTGGGCCGTGCTGGTAGGCGAGCTTTGGCTTGACGAGATAAGCCAAGAGCAGGCCGAGGCTATCATCCGCAAGCGCAACAAGGAACTCCACCGCTAAAACCGAACACCCTTCTCACCTCCACGGTAGAACGAAGCCCCCGACATGGGGGCTTTTCTTTTGCCGATTGGAGGAGACGTGATCAGGGCCGAGTACATCACGCGCCGGGGCTGCCCCGCGTGCGAAGCCTACAGGAAGGCGGTCATAAAGCCGCTTGCAGCCGAATACCCAGACCAGGTGCGCGAGCACTGGGCATGGGACGGCCTTATGGAGCGGCTGAACAACTCCGAGCGCATAACGCGCATCCCCATGGTGGTGATAACCGACGAAGGCGCGGAGGTCATGCGTCTTGCCGATCTGCCGACGCTAGAACGCCTTGAAGACATCCTAGACCCCTCGTAGCGGGCGAATCTCACGCACGCGGGACACTGGCTTGGTCAAAGACCGACCGAGCGTTGAAGTCGCTAAAAGCCACGGCATCGGGCAGGCGTGGAACCCGCTAAAAGCTACGGCGAAACGTGCAGGCATGAGCCACGAGAAACCTTATGGAGGGTGCAAAACATGGCGAAAGACGGAAACCGACAGAAGTTCGCGGGCGTAGCGGGCGGCAACCTCACGCCTCCGCAGGGCGGCAGCGCCGACCCTGCAGGCGATGGCGCAGAAGGCAACGAGGGCAACGACCCCGACCCCGAGCCAAGCGGCGACGGCACCGACCCAGAGCCGAAGCCAGCAGGTAAGACCTACACCGACGACGAGGTGAACGCCATCGTGCAGCAGAAGCTCGCGCGCGAGGGCAAGAAGCTCGAAAAGCGCATCCGCGAGGAGCTTGCGCAGCAGGCAGACGACAAGCGCTCCGAGGCCGAGAAGCTGGCGGGCATGAACGACCTGCAGCGCGCGCAGTACGAGCTGAAGAAGGCCCAGGGCGAGAAGGCCGAGCTTGAGCGCCGCATCAACCTGGCCGAGCAGATGGGCGTCGCGCGCTCCGAGCTGAAGGCCGCAGGCATCGACCTCGGCGACGAGCTGCTGTCCATGTTCGTCACGGAGAAGGCCGACGACACCAACGCCGCGATCTCCAAGATCAAGGAGCTGTTCCCCAAGGCGGTAAACGCCGCCGTGCAGGAGGCGCTGAAGCGCCAGCCCCCGAAAGACGGCGCGGGCACCAAGCCCAGCCAGTCGTTCGCGTCGAAGTTCGCATCCGATTACAGCAACCGAATGAACGGAGGAAAGAAAGATGGCGCTCAATAAGGCGTTCACCTACGGCGAGTCCCAAAGCATCCTCGATTCCGAGGTGGGCATCGTCGCGAAGACCCGCACCGCCACGCAGGCCATGGCCAAGGAGGTCGATGGCCGCAAGCTCATCAAGGCGGGCGCACTCTTCACGGGCACGTCCGAGTTCGGCGTGTTCCTTGAGGACTACGACATGACCGACACCGACAAGTGCCCGGCTGCGGTCATCTTCCAGGGCCGACTCAAGGCCGACAAGGTATCCGCCGAGGCCAAGGCGAAGAAGGCAGACCTCGCCGCAGCAGGCCTCTACCTGGTTTAACGAAAGGAGCAGCGCAACATGCGTCTCATCTCTGAACTCATCACCGAGCGCGACATGCTCGACTTCTCGCAGGGCTTCAACGTCCAGCGCAGCTACACAGGCTCCCGCCTGTTCCCCGACCGCAAGACGCAGTACATCGAGGCCGAGTACACGCGCCTTTCCGAAAACGGCAACCTGCCCACCGTGGCAATGATCCACGGCTTCGACACAGAGGCCCACATCGGCTCCCGCGTGCCGTTCGAGCGCGTGACCACCGAGTCCCTGCTCATCAAGGAGAAGATCAACCTCTCCGAGCGCCTGCGCCGCATCACGCGCGGCCTCGACATGCAGATGGACTCCGTGCGCCGCTACGTCTTCGACGACGTGGCCCGCACCGCAGAGTCCGTCGTCACGCGCGCCGAGAAGGCCAAGATCGAGGCTCTGACCACGGGCAAGATGGTCATCGCCGAGAACAACGTCTCCATGGAAATTGACTTCGGCGTGCCCGAGGACCAGAAGGTCACCGCCAAGTGGGCCGTGGCCGACGCCGACATCCTGGGCGACATCGACAATTGGGTGACCATCGCACAGGGCAAGGGCCAGACCCCGACCGTGGCCGTCACCTCCAAGAAGGTGTTCTCCCTCATCCAGCGCAACGCCGCCGTGCAGAAGGCCATCTTCGGCGTGAACGGCGCGGGCATCCTGCCCAGCCTGGAGCAGGTCAACAACCTGCTCGCGCAGCAGTTCAACGGCCTCACCATGTCCATCGACGAGGAGCGCTACGGCATCATCGGCGCGGAGGGCAGCAGCGTTTCGCAGGGCCGCTTCTTCCCCGAGGGCAAGTTCGTCATGTGCTCCGTCGGCTACGACGGCTCCGTTGGCACGGGCCTTTGGGGCGTCACCCCCGAAGAGCTTGAGCAGGGCGGCGCCTTCGACGAGAAGCGCCAGATGCAGTTCGTCACCTGCACCCGTTGGGACACCCCCGACCCCGTTGCCACGTGGACGAAGGCCTCCGGCGTGTTCATCCCCGTGCTGCCCAACGTCTACGGACACATCATCGCGACCATCGACACCACCTCCACCCAGGCGCTCGAAGACGAGTCCAACCACGTGGAGGGCTAGCCATGGCCGCGCTCGTAGACCGCGTTAAGGCGCGATACCTGCCCGACGAGGCCGTGCCGGACGACTCGGCAATCGAGGAGATGATCCAGACGGTCACCGACCGTCTGCTCATCCGCCTCAAGGTCGAGAGACTCCCGCGCCTGGCCGAGTCAATCGCCGTCGATGCGGCGGTGAAGGCCCTGCGCCTGCGCGGCTACGAGGGCAGCACCTCCGAATCGGCGTCCGACGGCGGCACCATGTCGAACTCGTTCATCGACGACGTGCTGTCCGCCTATTCCGACGACATCGAGGCCCTGCGCGAGGCGTGTCGCCCCAAAGGCATCAAGTTCATGGGAGCGCGCCGATGAAGTGGTGTAGGGCAAAGGCCTATAGACGCGAGCAGACGGGCATCGACGAGCTGCACAACCCCATTTGCTCGACCGTCGAGGCGTTCGACTTCTTCGTGCGCTTCGGCCCGAGCCACAAGGTTCGCAGCGCCGAGGCGGGAAACGCCTTCGACAGCGTTTCCCGCGCCCTGCTCACCAAGCGCCCGGCAAGCGACTTCGCCGGCATCTGCGGCGTCGAGGTCAAAGGGGCTTCCTACGAGGTCGAGAACGTCATGGCCGACGGCGACGCAACCGTCGTGAGCGTCAAGAGGTGCAAGCCATGGGCCTCGTGATACGCGACGTGAACGGTCTTGCCGGAAAGCTCAACCGCCTTTCGCACGTAAGGTTCGAGGCCGTGATCATGAAGAACATGGCCCAAATCTACAACCGTGGCAAAGCGGACGGCGGAACGCCCGTATCTACCGAGAAGACCAGGCCTGGTGGGCCACACGGCGAGCTGCGCATGTCGTTGGGGCAGTCCGGCGACACCGTCGGATACGCGAAGGACTACGCGCCTCACGTCGAGTACGGCCACCGCACGGTGAACGGCGGATACGTGGAGGGGCAGCGATTCCTGCAACGCAACGTCAAGGCGCAAGAGCCGATATTCAGACAAGACCTAATCGACCAGCTACGGAAGCTCTAGGGAGGGCGCGATGATCCAACGATTAAGCCTCGCGGTGTTCCTCGGTTGCCTCATAGAGGCCATCGAGGCGGGTACCGGCACCAGCTGCTACGACAGCCCAGAGAATCGTGATTCGCCGCTTTACAGCGTCGAGCTGCAATCGACGCAGCCTGAGAACACCAAAACCATGTACATCGACGCCATCACCGTTTGGGTGCACTGCATCAGCGAGCCAGTGCGCCCATACAGCAACGCCAAGGTGCTCGGCATGGTGCAGCGGCTCGAACAGGCGCTTGCTGACGGCTTCGAGCTTTCAGCGCCGTTCAGCCTCTACCGCACGACCTGCAACGGCGTGCAGACCGTAAAGAAAGACGAGACCGACGAGGGCCACGCCATCGCGGAGTTCACCTTCCGCGTTTGCTACGGCCTCCGCGTCAAGAACTAGAAAGGAACCGAGATGTCTACTGCTCAGCAGGACACCAACCTCATCGGCTGCGACTTCGACGCAGCAACCGCCAAGGCCCTCAGCGGCAACGACATCGTTGCCCTCGTTACCGACAAGACCGGCACCGAGCTGCTCGCCGTGAGCGGCCAGCAGGGACTCAAATTCAACATGAGCCAGGACAACACAGAGGCCGCGACCAAGGACGACGCCATCGGCGGCTGGACGCTCAAGTTCGCCAGCTCCAAGAGCTGGGACGCATCCATCGACGGCCTGTACTCGCCCGACGACTCCGCCACGAAGACCGTCGCCAAGGCGCTTGCCGAGAGCGAGTACCTGTGCCTGAAGGTCTGCAAGCGCATCCGCACGAGCGCGAACACCAAGTACGTTCCGCTGCGCATGGGCCTCGCGCTCGTGTCCTCCGACAGCTTCGAGGCGCCGAACGACGACAACGCCACCTACTCCATGGAGTTCCAGGGCACGGGCAAGCCGTGGCTCTACGAGACCGCATCCGAGGAGCAGATCACCGCAGCCACCATCACCGTTTCCAACAGCTAAGGAGCCTGACCAATGGCAGAAGACACCGAACTCGACGCATTCCTTGAGGATTCCGCCGCAGACGCCACGGAAGCCGAAGACATCGTGAACGAGCTTGAGCAAGACCCCGAGAGCATGGAGCCGCAGACCTTCACCGTGCGCGGCCACGTCTGCGAGATCCGATTCTCGCGCAAGCGCATCGACCTCTACGAGGAGCGCCACACGCCGATTATCGCCTCGTTCTACAAGAACGACGGCATGTTCACCTTCAAGGAGCTTGCGGCCATCGCGGGCTACGGCCTGAAGGTACAGGGCGGCGGCTACTTCCTGCCGCAGAAGGCCGAGGAAATCGTGAACAAGCTCATCGACACGAACGGCTACCCCGTCGTGTTCCAGGCCGTGATGATGGCGCTTCAGCGCGACTGCGCTTTTTTATTCAAGGGCGCAGGGAACTAGCCCTAACGCGCCTCACCGGCTTCGACTACTTCACCGCCAAGCCGAAAAGCGGCGAAGCCGCGCAAGACGCCGCCCTGTTCCGCAGGGAGGCCGACTTCGCGTTCTTCGCCGCCAGGCTCGGTTGGGATTACGAGCAGTACGCGCAGCACACGCCCGTGCAGCTCGCGTTCGTGCGCAAAGAGCTTGAGACCGTGACCGTCGACCAATCGAACCTCTTCAAGGACGCCGTACAGGTGGCGGTTGCCAACTGCCTGTCCAAGAAGCGCCACAAGCTCTGGAAAAAGCGCAACGGCTCCTTCCGCGAGGACTCCTTCACCTACGAGGAGATCGACGCGCTGAAGGAGCAGCACCGAAAGAACCCGCCATGGACGCCTTGGGGAGGAGGCAAGCTGAATGGCTGATTACGTTCTCTCCGCCAAGGGAACCTACGACGGCTCGAACTTCGACTCAGGCGTCGATGGCTCCGCATCGAAGCTCAAGGGCCTCACCGAGACGGCCAAGGGCGTCGGCTCGCAGGTGGCGGGATACTTCGCGAACAGCTTCGGCAGCGTTGCGAAGTCAATTGGCAACGCCATCGGAACGGTTACCGCAGGCGTTACCACGCTCGCCGCCACCGGCGGCATGAGCCGCGCCTTGAACATCGAGAAGGCCCAGACGATGTTCAAGGGCATGAAGCTCGAATGGAGCGACTTCTACAGCACAATCCAGCAATCAGTTGACGGAACGGCGTTCGGCTTCGACACCGCCGCGCAGGCGTGCGCCCAGCTCGCCGCATCTGGCGTCGCCGCCGGCACCGACATGGAAAAGGCTCTGAACGGCTGCGTGGGCACAGCCGCCACGTTCGGCCAGGACTTGGGCGACCTCTCCTCGATTTGGGCCAAGGTGGCCGCGAACGGCAAACTCTCAGGCGAGCAGGTCGCGCAGTTCACCGACCGAGGTATCAACGCAATATCAACGCTATCGACCTACTTGGGCAAGTCCTCCGACGAGGTTTCCAAGATGGTCACGGCTGGCAAGATCGACTTCCAAACCTTCTCCGACGCCATGTATTCCGCGTTCGGCGATTCGGCAAAGGCGGCGAACGAGACCTTCACCGGCTCCATGGCGAACATGAAGGCCGCGCTCTCGAAAATCGGCCAGGATTGGATGACTCCGCTCAAGGACTCCGCCATCCCCGTGTTCAACTCCATACGAGGCGTACTGAACTCGTGCCGTGCGGCGCTGAAGCCGCTCACCGTGGCCTTCGGCGAGTTCCTGGGCGTCACATACGACGCGCAGGGCAACCTGACGCGCACAGGCGGCGCGGTCGAGAAGGTGTGCGGGTTCCTCGACAGCCTGGCCGAGAAGATCCAGGGCGTAGACCTCTCGCAGCTCGGAACGGGCGGCAAGGTGGCCGCCGCCGCTTTGGCCGGCCTAGCCGCCGTGTCGCTTGGCGGCCTCATCGGGCAGATTCCCGTGCTCGGCGCGCTTGCCAACTCGCTTACGGGCGGCATCGTTCCGGCTCTGAAGGGCGTTGCCACTGGGTTCCTGGCGCTTTCCGCGCCTGCTGCGGTCGCTGTCGCGGCAATCACCGCCTTCGCGGCGATCTTCGCCTACAGCATGGCAACCAACGAGGCGTTTCGCAACTCCATGGTCAGCATCGCTTCGAGCATCGCGTCATCGCTCGCCCCGGCGTTCCAGAGCCTCACGGCTTTGGCCGAACCCCTTCAGGGGCTTTTCGCCGCCGCCGTAATCGTCGTGAACAGCTTCTCACTCGCCATCGGCGGGTTGGTTGCGGCAATCGCGCCGGTCATCGCCTCGATCGTATCGGGCCTCGTTCCCGTAATCGGAACGATCATCGACGCGGTAGGCCAGGTGGCGCTAGCCATCACGACGACGGTTTGCCCAATCATCCAGCAGGTGACCGACCTCATAACGGCCAACATGCCGCTGATCCAGCAGGTCATATCTGACGAATGCACGCTTATCCAGACGGTCGTCTCCACGGTGCTTCCCGTTTTGGTCGAGATAATCACATCGACGATGACCGCTATTCAGGGCGTTATCGACGCCGTTTGGCCGTACATCTCGGCCATCGTGACGTCCGCCATGCAGGCGATCCAGGACATCATCACGATTGTCTTGGGCGTCATCAACGGCGACTGGGGTTCCGTTTGGAGCGCCATCCAATCACTGGCAGCGAACGTGTGGAGCATCATCCAGAACGTCATCAGCGGCGGCGTTGCGCTCATCCAGGCGGTCATACAGAACGGCCTCGCGCTCATCCAGAGCGTGTGGGACTCGATTTGGGGCGCTATCGGCAACTGGGTGACCAGCACGTGGAACAGCATCAAGACTGCCGTGCAAGGCGGCATCAACAACGTGAAGTCGTTCATATCGGGCGGCCTGTCCACGGTGCAATCTATCTGGTCGTCAGCATGGAACGCGGTCGGCAACATCCTGAACAACGCGTGGAGCAACATCCGCAACGGCGTGTCGAACGGCATCAACTCCGTGGTGAGCTTCGTGTCGTCGATTCCCGGGCGAATCGTGAGCGCGCTGGGGAACCTCGGCTCCCTGCTCTACAGCGCCGGCAGCTCCATCGTCAGCGGCCTGCTCAACGGCATCAAGTCGAGCATCGGCGGCGTGTACGACTTCGTTTCCGGCATCGCGGGCAAGATCGCCAGCCTCAAAGGCCCGAAGCGCAAGGACTTGCGCCTGCTCATCCCGAACGGCGGCTGGATCATGCAATCCCTCGAAGCGGGCCTGAAGAAGCGCTTCGAGGGCGTGAAGGCCACCGTATCGGGCTTCGCCGACGACCTGAGCATGTCGTTCGGCGGAAACAGCGTCACCTACGAGACCGGGGCGGCGGCA
>URWQ01000012.1 GCA_900551635.1 uncultured Collinsella sp.
GGGAAACGGCGGTCGACGAAACTGGAGAGGAGGTATTACGAGCTCCTGTGCGAATTGGAGAGAGCGCTCCCGCAAACTGCCTCTTGACAACTTATAGGAGCGTCGGGTTTGTTGAAGCAAATTAGTCAGGTGCTCAGGATTTCCAAAAAAGCCTACTCACTTAGTCTGCGGGCAGTCAAAATAGAGCAATCGCGAGGTCGTTAGACTCCATTGCGACGGCTTATCGCGCATTTTCGCGCAGTCGCGGATACAGACGCGCCGTCCCATATTAGCCACCCCCGCCCCTTAGTCATCGTCGACGGCAAATTCGCGGAGGTCGAGGCCTTCGCGTTCGGCTCGGGCTAGGAGCTCTTGGGGCGGCTCGTCCTCGATATCCACTACGTCGAGCATGACGGCCGGAAAGCCCACGCCGGCCGCACTCCCCGCGCGGTCGAGCAGACTCTCGCGCAGCTGGTCTACATCAACGTCGATCTTCATGGTGAAACCTCCTACCAGACCAGGACCCTACTCACTAGCACCGAGCGCGTCCACGGCAGCAACAAAAGCCGCAACCTGCTTGTCGTCCATCTGCGTGGCCAGGCGCCCCACGGGTTCATCGTAGGCGAACTGTACCTTATCGATAAAGCAATCCCAGGCACGCTCATCCACACGCACAGCGGCCTCGCAATACTGGCTGAGCTTTTTGAGTCCATACCAAAACGCATTCACATGGTGCGTAGGATCCTCGTCCAGCACACCATCGTAGCGCCGTCCGTTAAACTCACGCATGCGCGCCACGGCAACCTCGAGCGAGTCGCCGCCGTCGACCGAAGCCTCGTCCACAAGCTCGGGAATCGCAACTTCGCGCCGAACATTGTGCCTGGTAGCACCGTCATACTCGCCCACCAACACGTCTTCGTCAAACCGATCATCGTAGTCGAAATAGCTACTGCCGCGGCAAATCCCATGCGGCGAACCGGCACCAAAGGCACAGAACAACCCGCCGTCGGTAACAACGCGCCTATAGGTCACAAACGACTTCTTAACCTGAGCGAGCAACTCGGAAAGCTCCCCGGTATCGCACGCCGTCTCGCACGCAACGCACGCAGACTCGGGCAACGATACCGGCTCCACCGTGCTCCTCGCAATGCGGGCGGCGCGCTCCGCCCGATATGCCTGTGCCGCCAAGCGCGCTCGCTGCGCAGCGCCGCGCACGTTGGTAAGTTCACGCTCCAACGCCACATCACCAGCAACATCACCGGCCACGTCGCCCACAAACCCGTCAGCGCTCTGCGGGCCAGTCGCGCTCAGCTCGGACTCAAACGTCGCTGCGATCATGCCCGCAAGGTCCGTCGCATCGGCGGCACAACGCAACTGCTCCAGCTGCGTACACAGCAGGTCGGCATCCAAAGGCACGGCATCCACAACGTGCACGTCATTCAGGCGCGCCACGGACTGCAGCACCATAGCTCCCGCAGCATCGTACGCCGCACGAACCCTGGCCGCCGTATTGGCCCGTAGCTTTACCTCGATAAACGAAAGCGTCTGCTCCAGGCGCGCCAGCAACTCGGCCTTGTCCTCCATGCGCAAAAAGGCAGCATAGCGCCGCTCCATCTGCAGCGAACCAACAATGCCCGCCTGCTTGCGAGCGCGTGCAAGCGCAGCGCCCTCAACACGACGGACATACCCGTCAACAGCCCGTACGGCAGACTCGCGCGCAGCGCGCTCGGCAGTCTCGACGTCCCTAAGCACGCTCAGCAGCTCGCGGGAGCGCGCCTTGCGCACCAACTCCCCGCGATCGTACTGCTCAAGCGCCGCCTGGCGCTTGGCTACCGATTCAAAGCCAAACAGCTCGTCGAGCAACTCGCCAACAGAACGCTCGCCCGCCATAGCAGGCCCCCTCACGCACTAGCACCAACATGCTCGCGGGGCGCCCGAACACCGGACGCCCCGCTCGCCGCGCTCCTACAGATCCAGAGCCTTTTTCGCGGCGTCGACGGGATCGCCATCCATGTAGAACACCGGGCTCAGGCCCGAGATAATCTCGGACGAAACGCTCTGCAGGCCCGCGATGGCACTCAGCGGCAAAATCACGCGCTTGGCGCCGGCGTTTTTGGCCACGCGCATAATGTCCTCGAGCCCGCGCATCTCGTCCATAGAGCCCGACATGCGCAAGATTCCCGGAATCGCCAGCGCGGGCATCACCGGGCGGTTGCATGCCGCAGAGCACAGGCCCACAAACTCGGCGAGCGAAACTTCTTCGGACAGGCCCTTGCTCTGCAGGTCGTTATAGAACAGCAGGTAATCCTTGGAGCCAATGTGCATGCCCGGCGCCACGCGGTTTGCAAGGTTCACAAAGTTGTCGAACGCGGCCTCCAGCGTATCGCGCACCGGCTTGTTAAAGGCCACGCCCTCGTGCTTAAACTTGCACTCGCCGGCAACGGCCTTGTTCTCCAACTTGTACACGGCGACCTCGCCGCCCTGCGACCTGCCCACGCCAAACACGTGGCCGGACAGCAGCGGCCCGTCGGGAATCAGCGTGTCCTCGCTCTGCTCGGGCACGCGCACCACGTGCACGTCCTGCGGGTTGTCGGCATCCATATAGCCCAGGTTAACGTCGATAAACTCAACGCCCGCCATAATCTTGAGCTGCTCCTTTACGCGGCGACGGCCCTCGATGGCGTAGTCAAGCAACCAGCGCACGTCGTCCTTGTCCATGGCCTCGTCGGGGAACAGCAGCTTGGCAAGGCCGCTAAAGGTCTTGCGCACGGCGATCTCGTCACGCTTGTTAAAGTCGCTGTTAAAGCGGAAGTAACGGTCGATATGGTGCGTAAAGTCCTTGCGGCGCATCTCCTTGCAAAACTCCGACAGGCAGTCGGTGATCAGGCCATAATGCCCGGTCAGCAGGCTCGAGCGCATCTTGGGAATCTCCCAGCCCGGCAGGTAATAGTGGATACGGTCGAAGAAAGCCGAATCGTTGTTAAACTCCGGCGGGAACGGATCAAACAGGTGCGTGGTCTTAAGGACGTTTTGCACAGTGTCGTTGATGTTGCCCTCAAAGACCATGGAGGCATCGGCGTTGATCTGGTCGCGGCCGCGCGCGTAGCTGCCGCTCGCCATATAGTCCTTCATGATCTGCACGGCATTGGTGTCCTTAAAGCGCATGCCTGCGACCTCGTCGAACGTCACGCAGTCCCAGTGACCCACCAAGCCCACACGGTCGGCGCGCATGGAGTTCATGCGGCCGAACAGGTTGGCCGTAGTGGTCTGGCCGCCCGAAAGCAAGATGGCGTAAGGCGAGACCTCTTTGTAGATATGGCTCTTGCCGGTGCCGCGGGGACCCAGCTCGCACAGATTGTAGTTGCGCTCGATCAGCGGCACCATGCGCTCGATAAAGTGCAGGCGCTCCTTCTCGGAAAGCTCGCTGGGCTCATAGCCAGCCGAGCGCAGCAGCATGTTGAGCCACTCGTCGCGCGTAAAGTACTGGCGCTCGCCGACCATGGCATCCAGGTCTAGATTGGGCATCTGGATGGGCGTGAGCGACGCCACACTAAACGGAGAGTCCTCGGGTCCGCGCTTTTTGCGCTTGGCCTTGGAGCGGCGCGGCGCATCGTCGCCAAAGACCTCCATGCCAAACTCGTCTTCCTCATCCAAGGGGTGACGATACTCGATGCTCATAATGCACCAAATGCCGCCTTGCAGAATCTTGGAATAGTCGCGCACGTACTCGGCCGGCATCACAAACGGCTCGATGGTCAGATTGGCAAACGACGCCACGTAAATGTCTTTGTACTCGTCGAGCTTGGCCGTCACCTTATCGATGATGGTAAAGCGGCCCAGTTCGCGGATCTTGGACTTAATGCGCTCGGACTCGTCGGGACGCACGTAGTTATCGGTGAGGATCCTGCGGATGCGCTCCAAACCCTCTGCCACGGCATCCTCGTCGTCAGTTGAGCAGTACATGCCCAGCAGGTACTCCAGCACAAAGGTGGGCACGTTGGCGCCGCGCTTCATAAGGGCCGTCAGGTCCTTGCGCACGATCTTGCCAGCAAAGTGCTCGAGCAGTTTGCCGTCCAGCCCATCCATGTCGTAGCCGTCGCCCTCGGGGTCCTCGGCCACGGCCTGGTCATAGCCATCGGTCGAGGATTCACCCTCGGCGGGCTCGGCAGCTTCAACGGGCGCGGCAGTCTCAGCCTCCGCAGCAGGCACGGCCACCCCTGTAGGCACCGCAGCCTGCTCGGGCACATCCGCATCAATCGAGGGAACTTCCCACAGATTGTCGTCATTGCTATCAAACATAGGGCACACTCCTAAAAACCAAAGTCAGCAACAGGGGCAAACGAAACAGCGATGGTATACGTCTCGCGCCAAACGATCTTGCCCGTCTCGCGCTCGCGGCAGACCAGATAGTACGGACCCTTGGCCGAGAATCCATCCGCCGCATGCAACGCAAACTTGGCATGCACCACGCGCTCCTGCGAGTTAACAGAAGTCTTGTTGGCATGCGCCTTGACCGTATCGCTCACCTCGTTGCCGCTTGCATCGGTAAACACCAGCTCGTACTCGCACGGCAAGACCTTGCCTTGGACAGGTTCTTCCTGGATTAAGTTGACCGAGAAAAGCGAGTTGGTCACTCGGCGTCCCTCACTTAGTACGCGCAGTGTCGCTGCGCGCGTGTCGACAAAGTCCTTGGAACCCGAGCGTGCACGCCAAAATCCGATAACGGGCACGCAGAGCTCCTGCAGGCTCATGCCGCCGTGGACGTAGTTGTTAGTGCCGCCGGGACGCTTGAAGTGCACGTTCTCGCGCGGGGCAAACCCCTCAAATCCGGCTCCCAAACGTCCCATGTCAACATTAACAAACACCCCACACGCCTCATCCGAAAGTTTGAGTACGGCCTCGTTGGGCACCACCAGATGACGTTTGCCGTGCATGACGGGAGCATCAAGGACGGGAAGGTCTGGCTTGCCGAGCATCTGGCACTCGTTGAGCTCCCGACGCGTGTAGATAAAGCCGTGGTCCGCCGTTATAGCAACACGTGCGCCCGGGGCGTCGGTGCACACACGGCGCGCCAACGTGGCAAGTTCCTCCACAGTATCCGCGCAGGCATCGAAGACGTCATCCTGCGTAGCGGCCTTCTCGCCCGTGGCATCGATCTTGTTGTGGTAGAGGTAGACGAGTCTTGAGTCCTTGAGCAGTACCTTGCGCTCGGTTCCCGCCATGTTGAGGTATGCGCTCGAGCGTAAAGCGCGGGCCGTGGGCTCAACGTGGGCGAGCACGGCCTCGCGCTGCGGAGTCGTCGCAGTGGGCATGCCGTCAGCCAACACAAATGGGCCATCTGCTGCAAGCTCAAGCGCTTGGTGCGGCAGCAGCGCGGGCATACCCACCTCGGTAATGGAGGGAAAGACCGCCTGCATGCTAGAGACCTTGACGTTGCCGCCGCGCTCGCGCTCGAGCAACGCCGCAACGTCACGAGCCACCTCATAGCGCAGCGCGTCGCTCACAATAACGACCGTCGTTTTGGCAGAGCCCACAAAGGTGGGCAGCATATGCCAGTAGAACTCATCCTGCCGTGAGGGACCTTCGATGTAGCCGCAATCGGCCCACTCCCCCTGCGCAGCGGCCGCCCAACAGGCATTGGCGTCGGCCAAGAACCAGTTGCTGTAGAGATTCTCCGCCCAGTCCGCCACAGAGCGGGCAGGCTCCTCGAGCGCATCACACTCGACGGAGCGCGCCCGCAGATACGCGGTGCACATATGGCGATAAGCAGCGTCCATGGCATACCAATCGGACGTGTAGGCATCCCACACCTGCTGGGGTTGCGCCAGATGGAACCCGCCCGCGTGCGCCTGCCTAAACGCACACATATCGGCCACAGCGGCAAGCAGGTCAAAATAGCTCTCGACACGACGGTACCAGCTCAGGTCGCAACGGCGCGCCACAAAGGCACGTGCGTCCTCAACGCGGTCCGCGCCCTGGGCAAACGAACTGAACAGCTGCGAGAGCACGGCCTCGTTGACGCACGGGAACACGTCAAGCGAGGCCAGCGCATCGATTGGCAGAGTCTCGAACCGCGCAAAGAGCCCACGGGCATCCTCCACCAAACGACAGATCTCAAATAGGTCCTCGCTCGATGCCTGGGTATCGGCGGCCTGGTCCCACGTGCGCACCGCCTCAAGGCAATAGGGGCCGTAGGCGGGAGCCACATAGCTTTCGAGCCCCTTGAGCGCTCCCTCGGGAAGCGCGGTTGATGCCGCCGTAAGGAGCACATGGGATGCAAGCATAAGCAATGAGTCACGCTCGTAAAGCGGCCCATCAAACCCATAGCAACACACAATGAAGGCAGAGAGGGCATCGCGCACGCAGTACTTGTCCGCCAACTCAGCCAGCGCCTCGGGACCCTCGTGCAGCAACATGGTCATACAGCCACGCAGCACAAACGCGGGGCGCGCGTCACCAGGCTCTTTACCGCCAAAAATCACCGTAAGGATGCCGAGTTCGATATCGGATGCGCCCGAGGCATGCGGAACACACGCGGCAAACTTAGCGCAGCGGGTCTTGGCATCAAAGAACGTCTTGTGCTCGCGCAGGCTCTCGCGCACGGCGTCGATATTCTCGATGCCCAGCTGATCGGCCAAAAGCGAAAGATAGTCAGCCTGGAACTGATCGGCATACAGCTCAACATCGGCAAGCCAATCACCCTCAAGCCTGCCGCGCGGGCAACGGCGATACAGCAAGATATCGCTCGCAAGGTCATCGCGGTTGATGAGCTTCTTGACGGCAAACATACGGCCCTCGCAGGCCTCAACAAAGCGCACCGGGCGCTCAAAGTCACCGTGAGCAGGCATTACGCCGGCATCGGCCCCCACGCCGTCGAAACCCTCGGCAGCCAATCGCTCAAACTCAGGAGCAAACTCGCCGTCCGCATCGTGCCAAACCACAACACGGCGCGGCGCGCATGAGGACAACGGCTGCAAAAATCGCAGCTTGAGCTGTTCTTCTACATCGATCTTGGGCATGAATATCCTTACCGTATCTGCAGTTACTTAATCTTCGCCAGCACATCCTGAAACTTGGCGTAGTTGACCTTGACACCGTCATCCAGATCGATCTTAATCATCTGGTCTGCCAAGTGGTGCAGTTTCTCCTCGTAGGCAATGGTCTCTTTGAGCTGGTCGTTGAGCTTTTTGATGCGCTTATCCAAGCGCACGCGCTCGCCGCGCTCGGCACTGACAAGGGCATCGTTGGCATACCCGATCTGGGCACGGTAGCGCTCCTGCTGCTCATGCACATAGTCGGTGCGGATGCGAGCCAACAGGTCAGGCTGGTAGCGATGCATGTAAACAAGGCACTTGAAGCCGTTCTTCTTGCCGCTGTCGAACAGCCAGTAGATGGGGCGCTTCTTATAGGTCTGGCAGTGGTCCTTATAGAAGTCCTTCAAAAAGTAGGTGCGAATCACCTCGCGCGAGGTGCCCTTGCCGCCGAGCGCCTCGGCAATAAAGGCCAGGTTCCGTTCGAGTGTCTCCTCGCCGTACACGGTGCGCACAAAGTCGATAAAGTAACGCACGATGTCGTCGTCAAAGTACTCGTCGTCGGTGATGGGCAGCACGTTGTCGGCATCGGGCATAAAGGTCACATGGGCGGGATCGGGCATCTTGGCCAGATAGTCGTCGACCGTGGTGCCCTGATCGGCCAGGACCAGGCCATCCACATCCAGCGAATAGCGGCCAAACATGCAGCCCACGGCATAGCTTAGGAGCGAGGTGATCTCATCGCGCTTAGTGCGCACGTATTTGTTGCCCTTATAGCTCTCGGGGATCTCATCGGCGGTATCAAAGATGCGCGCCACCGAAACGTACTTATCCTCGACCTCGATGGGCACCTCCCCCTCCATGTTGTAGATCTTGGCAAAGATTCGGTTGAGCTCTTCCTCGTTAGCGCGAAGCTGCTCAAAGCGAGCATTGACCTCGGCCTTGCGAGCCTCGTATTTATCTTGAAGTAAAGTGGCCATGACAGACCGCCCTTTCTTTGTTGAAAAGTGCGGCTATGCAAATTTAAAATTTGCACTAGCCAGCTAAACAATTAACAGATTTAAATTCTTTACGGATTAAAGCGCGTCGTTTATTAATTCCCTAGTGTTTGTTGCTCTTTCTATGAATGAGCTTTTCAAATTCGCCTCTGCCAGCGTCCTTAAAATAAAAACGAGCGTCAATATCAATCGCCTTTATCCAGTCGGTAAACGCCTTTTGAGGCAGAAGCATCATGGCAGTCGTTTTTCCACTTGAACCACCAGCTTTATCCTCGAGAAGCATCATTCCATTAGGGAAGTAATACGTACACCCATGTGCAAGTGAATTGCGGATATGAGTTAGTAAAGTCATTCCTTTACCTGAGTCTTTAGGTTCGGGACCCTTGCGACCAGAGATTGTATAAGGTTGAATACAGAGGACCCTCGGACTAACGATATCAATCGGAGCTTCAATCTCTTGTTTAACTCCATCAGCCGACTTTTGATTTACAGTTGTTTTAAATCCATATTCCTCAATCACATCTCCAAGATTATCAGCCATAAGTAATTCACGCTTCCCGGAAGGCACCCCTTCATACTCAAGAAGAGTATCGAATGGCAATTGTTTCAATCCATAATCAGAGGCGGTTCTTCTTTGAGAGGCAGAGTTAGCTACAGATTTAGTCACAAAGAAATCCCAAATAGAAGAAATCTCATCCGGAGTCCAATAGCTAGATTCATGCAGAGACATATGAAATGAAGATATACAGGCTTTGTCCATAACCAGCACCTACACCAAAGGGTTATGTTTGAAATCCCAAGAGGTTTCAAACGAATCCCAATCGGTTTTTGATAGTTCGCGGCACGAGTCGACCATGTCGTTGACCAACGGCTCCTGTTCCTCGTTCTGAATGATCGGGTAGGTTGCGATTTGGCCTACCTCGAAATTAAGCGTCGGCGAGAGCATGCTTGCGACACGCATAATCACGGAGCTGTTACAAGCTCCCTGGAGATACTTGAGTGACTCCTCGTCGCTAAAACCGCTCGTGCCCGCCACATCAAAGATATGCCCAGCAGGCTTAATACGAAACGCAATAGACCCGCTCGAGATTTTTGACCATGTAATCGAAGGCATAAAAAAACAGTCGGGATTTCGAATCACCGAACCCGCGAACTCTCGAACTAGGTGGCCATTGCTCTCCCAATTGATAACGCATTCATTATTACCGTACCATTTACGAAAATCGCCTCCCTTGTTGTAGGGGAACCATTTGCAAGCGTTTTCAATCGACTCTTGAATAGATCCACAGGAATAGACGCTCTTGCAATCATCGACTTCCCACCACTCGCGAACGAAACGAGCGTTCTCGCCAGTAGCAAGCCCTTGGCGCGGCTTGCCATACTCACTGAGCTGTTTTGCGTTTCCAAACGCATCCAGAAGAGCGTCACTGGCCCAGTAGGCTATGGGGGTGCCGGGGATTTGCTTGAAGGTGCCGGCGTCGCAGCGGTAGACCCAGCCGCAATCGGGGTTTTGGATGGCCTCGACCAGTTTGAGCCTCTTGGCCTCAGAGCCGTTGATATCAACAAGGCGCACATAGGCGCCCTCGGCGTCCGAATGCTGGTTGTAGATCACGTCAGCTGTAACGTTGACGACCTCGCCGCCGATAGCATCAAACGCGCGAGGTCCCAGATGGGCCATGGAAACGATTGTCTTGTTGTCGATAACCTTGGCGCGCATCTTCTCAAAGCTGCCTAGGAACATCCAACTCTGCATGGTAACCATTGCGGCGTAGCCCTTATCCTCGACAAGGTTAAAACCGCGCTCGATAAAGCACGTGCAGAGGTCGCTCTTCACGTCGGGGTAGTTCTTCTTGATCCACTTGCTCATGAATGGATTAAAGCTGCTGCTGCCCATATACGGAGGATTCGCCACGACGCAGATAAAACGACGGGACAGTTTCTCGCAAATGGCGACGGCGCTTTCGAGCTTAGTTTTGGTCGCAGAAGCAAAAAGGTCATCGGAACAACTCGCGGCGGCAGCCTTGAGCTCGTCGATCTCGTCCTCTGAGGGATTGAGCAGCGAACCGATCTCGCCCAAATGACTCAGCTCCTCGGCGAGCTTCTTGTTACCCGGCAGCTCGTCCTCCCCTAGCGGGATGCTCGAGAGCACGGTAACGTCGGCGCGAACGCCCCGCCCAAAGAAGCGACGGTCGTGCTCGCGGGCGCACATGGCAAGCGCCAGCTCCGCGATCTGTGCCGCGCGGGAATCGATTTCCATACCTGCAAGGTTTTTAGTAAGAATGAGCTCGGGAATCTCGCGCTCACGATAGCCGCGCTCCTCGTACATATGGAAGAGCAGCTCAAACGCATAGACCAAGATATGGCCCGAGCCGCATGCGGGGTCGCAGAGGGTTATCTCCTCGGGACTCGAAATGCGAATGAAGTCCTCGTGCTCAGCATCGGGCTCGATGTAATACTCCATGCGCTCGCGTAGCGAACTCCCCGGATTGTTGAGCATCCACAGACGGCCGAGCGAGTTCTCGACCATATAGCGCACAATCCACTCGGGGGTGAAGAGCTGCGTGGCGGGCGCGATGTCCGCCGCCGCTGCCTTGCGCTTGGACTTGAAGAACTCGTCTTTAACGTCGGCATTGTAGTACTGATACATCCAGCCCAGAACGGTCACGCCCTCGCGCCAGTCCTCGTCAGTGAGGACGGCATTGAGTTTGCCCACCACGCTGTCAGCCATCATGAGGCCCTGGGGCAACAGCAGCTCCATGGCTCCGCCCACGCGTTCAAAGACGCCCGGCAGGCAATCGGCAAGCTCCTCGCACTGAGCAACAAACAGGTAGCGCCACAACGGTTCATCCAAGCCCGCCATCTTGAGCTCGGCTATGCGATCGGTATCGGCCGTCGTTATTTCCACGTCCAGTGCGTTCTCCACGGCCTCGCTGCCATGGCTGCCGTCCGCACGACTTAGCATGCGCATACGGCTGGGAAGCCATCCGTATGCATCCATGAAGCGAATGGCCACGATGCGGTTGAACCAGGTGTAGGCCGCACGGTCGCGCAGCGCCTCGTGACCCACCTCTGCCTGCATGCGCAGCAGTTCGTCGCGTTGCTCAATCTCAGCCGGACTTAGGGGCAGGCTGTTGACGGTCTCGGACCCAGCGGGCGCAGGTGCAGGTTCGGTGATGCCGTAGCGCACCATCTGCGCCTCAACGCCTTTGATGAGCTCCGTGCGGGCCCAGGTGCAGAAGCTCTTAAGAGCAGAATCGTTCATGGTTGATGAGCCTTTCTAAACGCCATAAGCAACCGGCGCACGTTTTGGCGCCGGTTGCCCCGCGGGTTAGTTGATACGGATCTCGTCGTTTGCAGCGAGTGCCTGCATAAGGCGGGAGCGCAAGTCATCCACATAGCGCTCCACGTCCTCTGCGGACAAGAGACGACTCGGCTTGGCCAGATCGGCGCGGCGCACGGTCTTGATCTTGCGCTGGGGCTTGGGCGCGGGCACGGGAGCAGACGATGCGGCGCCCTTGTTGGAGACCTTCTTGACCACCTCACCCGTACTCGTGACCTCAGTGGTGCGGCGCTCGTTGTCCATGCGCATGCGGGCCGCATCCACGGCGTCGTATATCTTGTTGGTTGCAGCAACGATCCAGTTGCCCCAGTTAGTCGCGGCAACACTCAGCTCGTTGAGGCTTTGAGCACTGTGGGCACGGTTTTTGAACGACTCGTATTTGGCGGCGGCTTCTGCTATGGCATCCTTGGCTTGATTGACAAAGCCCTTTTGACTCTCAGCCTGTGCCTGCAGGTCTTGCAGATCGCTCTCGATGCGGCACAAAAACTCATTGCGGCGGATGCCCAGCAGCTTTTTTATGTCGTCCTCAACGGGATCCATAAGCGGCTGCAGGTCTTTAATGCGGCCATAGGGCTTGGGATCTTTGAGGATCTCGCGCACCTTTGCCACGTTCTCCACCGCGTTGGGAATGTCATCGGAGACATACTCAATACCCTCGGTGCGACTCAAGAAATCCTTGGCGTGATCAAACGCCGTTCGTTGGTTGGACTCGAAGAACTCAACCACCCTGTCAAAGTCTTCCTTGGCATCGAGCAGGCGGTCCTCGTGCTTGGTGAAGGTGGTCAAGAATGCCTCGGACTCGCTCTGGTCCTTAAGGATGTCGGCGACCTCCGAGCGCATCTTCTCGCACTCGTCCTCACCGGGATACGGGTAGGCTGGTTTGATGCCCGTGTAGTAGTCGCGTGCCATGGCGAGGCACGCCTCGCGCAAGTCCTCAAGGCGCGCTTTAATCTCGGCCACGAGCTTATCCTCGTTGGAGGGCACGGTGCCAAGCTCAAACAGGTCACGCATAAGCTCGCCCGTATCGCACAGCAAACGGTCACTCATGCGCATACGCAAGCGCACCTGGGCTTTATCGGCATCCTTGCGCAGGAGTGCCACCATGCGGCTATCGTTGGCTTGAACCGTTTGACCGCCAAACAGCACCTGCGCGCGCTGCTCCACCACAAGCTGCGCCACCACATTTGCGATATCGACCTCGCGCCAGCCAAAGGGTCTTTGCTGGTACTGGCGCTGGATATCGCCCATAGCGGTATCCAGGTGGCGCTGGTGCTGAACTTTGAGGTAGTCCTCGACCTCCTTGAGCGCACGCATGTTGCCCGCGTCCATGCCAGCGAGCCCAGCTTGAACGTTGCCCGCCAGAGTGGAGCGGATATCGGAATCGCTCGTGACCGGCGCGCCGATATAGTCGGCCTTTTCAAAGACCACATCGCACAGCTGCGCCAGCACCTGCTCAAAAACCTGGGCGGGTTTGGCCGCGCGGACCTCAACCATGCGGCCGTTGACCGCGCAACGTGCATGGAGCACGGCCTCGCTCAAAAGGGTATCGGCCTCCTTCTCGTTATAAGCCGCCTCGCGCATCTTGGACTCGACGATCTGGCGCGTACTCGGCTGAAGCTCCTGGAGATTTCGCGTCTTGGCGTACTTGCGGATCTTGGCGGCGTTGACGAGCGTCTCCCAATAATCCGCCTCGTCGCTCAAGGCCACGATGGCTTTGCCCGAAGAAGCCAAGGCCAGCTCGGTATCGTCCGCACGGCCCAGGTCGCTCGCCATAGTCGCCACGTAAAGCTCCATGCCGCCCATGCTGGTACCGTGGATTGAGCCGTCCACATAGCGGTCAAACGGAAAGTCGTTGGCCCCGCGGTTGAGTTTGCGCGCGGTGTAGATGCTGTCGAACAGGCGCTTTTTGATAGACTCGATCACCTGCGCGTTATCGATCGGGGTGCGTGCGATCTCCTGCGCTATCTCCTGCTCCTCGTCGGTGAGGAAGCTATAGGTATCGCCCTGGCGTGCCACGTAGTTCTCGCGCTCCAGGCGGGCAAGGGACTCCTTGACGCGGTCCTTGAGGGCGCGCATGTCCACGTCGAGGCCGTCGATCATGAAGATGGAGATGTTCTCGGCCGTGGCCTTAACGTAGCCGATGTAACGAATCAGGTACAGGAGCTTGAGCACCTGAACGTCGTAGGGTTCAAGGCCCTTTGCGTCCTCGGCCGCACGGACCGCGCGGTCGACCACCTGGATGATGCCGTGCTCAAGGTCTTTGGAGATAGTATCGAAGAAGCGCCAGAACGGCACGAGCGCACCGGTCTGGTCATGCTGGATGGCCTGAGCGCTCTCCTGGAACGCGCTCAGCATGGAGCGCTCGCCCGTTGACATGTGCTTGGCCTTGACACCGTGCTTGCGCACCTCGGTCATCACGTCGGGCAGGAGCTTAAACTGGTAGCCCACAAACGGGTAGCTGGCCACAAAATCCTTGGAGTTGGCGTAGCCGGCAAGGTCGGAGCGCGAGCCACCCTCAAAGGTAAAGTTGTTTTTAAGCACGGCGGCGTCTTGCTCGTAGACCTGTGCAAGCATATCGGCCACCGGCGCGGTCTTCTCGAGCACACGGCGCTGGATGACCTCGTCCACGCTGGAGCTGGAGAGCGAAAGTCGGGTATTGAAACGGCCTTGGATCTTTGAAAAGTCGTTGCCCACGGGCAGGCTCAGGTTGTCGATGGCCTCCTGGCTCGTGACCATCACCCACACGCGGCCACCGCAGGCGGCACCCAACTCCTCGACGATGGTCTGAAGGCTCAGCATAAGGCTTGGGTCCTGGTCGTTTGTAATAAACTGACCCACCTCGTCGACCATAAAGAGCAAACGGAAGTTGCCGCCGTGGGCCGCTGCCTGAGCGTCCACGTAGTCCTTGACCTTTTTGGCAAAGACATCAGGGGCCAAAACCTCGTCCTCAGAACCCTCGAGCCAGTTCCATGCGGCCTTTTCGCTCATGCCGAGCACGCTCTGCAGCACCTCGACGACGTCGTCCTCAAAGTAGCTGTAGGTATCGCGGGTCTGGAGCCAGGACTCGCCGTTGACGCGCTCAAAGGCCTCGCGGAACTCCTGGGTCTTGCCCAGGGAATCGATGTATTCCTCGAGCTTTGCAAGCTTGAGGTCCTCGCCGTAGAAGCCGCGCGCCTCGTAGAACATGCGCTCAAAGCCGCGAAGCAGCGCCGTGGGAGCCGTATCACCCTGCTTCCACTGGCCCGCCTTGCTATCGATGTTAAAGAGGATGGCCTGCGTGGACACCGAGCAGGCGCGCTCCATGGCAGCCTCGACCATGGGGTCGACGATCTTGCCGTCAAAGTAGCGGATGGCGCTCTTGCCGCCGATCTGGCGATTCTCGAGCAGGTAGCTCAGCATCTTGAGGAAGTGCGATTTACCAGAACCGAAGAAACCACTGATCCACACGCCGATCTTGTCGGTGGACACATCGATGGCATCGCCGTAGGCCTTGAAGAACGTGGCAAAATGCCTCTGCAACTCGCGCGTCACCACGTACTCGTCAAGCTCCTGGCGGATGGACCCATCTTTTGAATCCTGGACCTTGACCACGCCGTTGATGGAGCGGTTGATGTCTTTAGCAAAGAGGTCGCGAATGATCGTGTTGTCCATGGATGCTCCTTTGGGTTTGGGAACGTTATGGCAAAGGGTTGTTACCGGCGGCAGGGACTTGCCTGCGGGGAGCCGTGCTTACGAGATATCGATGGCGCGGTAGTAGTTGTCGGCCGGCAGACGGTTAAAGAGCTGGAAAGAAGAGCCGTTGAAACTGCCCGGATAGGCGGCGACCACAGGCACCTCATCAAAATCCGCAAGCATGCAGTGGAGAAGCGTGTGTATGCGAAAGAACGGGAAAACCTCGCCCGCGCCAGTAAGGAGAACGACGTCTCCAGGCGCGTGCGGTTCGGTCTGCTCAAGGATGTACGCGGCGACTTTCTCAGGCGAGGCGAACTTGGCCACGTCCTCGAGCACGCGCTGGGTACCGCGGCGCTCCTCTTGGTGCGGGATAGCCTTGAGGACACGGCGCTTTTCGAGAATTGCCAGCACGGCGTCGTAAAGGTTCACGACCTTGAGCGTGCACGGAAGCTTGTCGGCCTCGGCATCGCGTGAAAGGGTGTCAAATAATGCACGCGCCTCAAACTCCAGCGCGGGGTCATAGCAAAAAGTGTGGAAGCCGATCTCATTGCCTATGCCCTTGTTGGCCAAAAAGTCCTCGCTGCACAGGCACTCGCGCAGAAGCTGCGCACGGCGCTCAAATTCCTGACAGGCGCGCTCGGAGCGGGCATGCGCCGCCACGACGCTCTTGCGGGAATGGATGCCGATATTGGTGGTGAGATCGGTCGCCGGGGTGATAACAGGGTCGACGGCGCTTTTGACGGGAGGCACGCTACATCACCACCCTG
>URWQ01000013.1 GCA_900551635.1 uncultured Collinsella sp.
TTGGGCTCGGGGGCGGACGTGAACTTTTGGCCCCCCGCCGCACCGGCGCAAGACGTTGCGGACGAGTCTGACGACGATTACGTTGAACAGCCGAGGCGCGTGTCTTACGAGAGCGATACTGATTTCTCGGCCGAGATTCCCGCGGCAACGCCGCATGCCGACATTGCATCCGCGTTCTCGTCGATTGGCGCCAGCGCTTCCAACTTCTTTAAGGGTGCGTTTGCAAAGGGCAAGAAGTTTGTCGACGATTTCGAGGAGAAGCGCGCTGCCGCACGCGAGGCTGCCGAGCAGGAGGCTATCGCTCAGCAGCAGGCAGCCCAGGCGGCACGTGAGCTCGCGGCGCAAGAGTTCGAGCAGAACGAGGCTACGCAGTCCGCGCCCGTCGAAGCCGCCGAAGCTACAACGTCCTTTGAGTCCCAGCAACCGGCGTCCGCGGATGTTGTTGAAGCGACGACGTCTTTCGAGGCTCAGCAGCACGTCGATAGTACCATGTCGTTTGATGCCGCGCAGTTCGATTCCACGATAACGTTTGAAAAACAGAGCACCGCGATTGCCGAGCCCCTTCCTGTTTCCGATGAGCAGGGCGACGCGGCAGACGATGACGAGCCTGTTGATGCTGCCGAAATCCAAGATGCCGCCGAGGACGAGCCCGTCGAGGCCAACTCTGACGAAGAGCAATACGCGGCAGCCGAGCAAGATGATTCGACCGAGGTCAAGCAGGAGGAAGTGCCTGCGGTTTCCGAGACTCCCGAGACGGATGAGTCGAGGCCTTATTCCACGCAGATTTTCACCATGCCGACCCCGAGTGGTTCCGGTGCCACGGTTGCCAATGTCGCTCCCACCCAGGACGAAACGGTCGATTCCCTTATGGCCCAGATTTCCTCCCAGGCATCGCCGCGCCCGCAGATGAATGTTCCCGATCCGGCGTCGGCACCGTCGCCTGCACCTTCCTCGTCTCCGCTGGCTTCGGTCCCCGATCCGTCGCTGCCGTCTATGAAGCAGGCAAACGTTGCGTCTCGCACGTCGCTGTTCGACCTTCCCGACCCCTCCGCACAGGTCAACGATCCCTTTGCTACTGCCCAGGGCCCCGAACCCACATCGGCACCCGTTGCGCCTCCTATGCCCGTTGCGTCGGGCGCCCAGCCGATCGAGACCATTTCGGCTCCCGCCCCGGCGGCACCCAAGTCTCGTAAGCGCGGCCTGGGTGGTCTGTTCGGCCGTAAAAAGAAAAACGAGCAGGACAGCATGAGTGACTGGCTGGGCGTCGAAGACGATTACGATGCCAAGAAGTCCGGTCGCGGTATCGGTTCGTGGGATAACTTCGAGGACGATAACGATGGCTGGAAGGGTGGCGCTACGTCTTCCGATGGCGCTTCTTCCGAAGATATGCTCTCGGCTGTCGCCTCTATGGGCGATGATGAGCTGCTCGGTCACGATATCTGGTTTGTGGCAACGGGCGCCTCGGATTGTGATGGCGCTGGCATGAAGGCCTTCTTGGCTTCGCATCGCGATAAGCTCCGCGGCGTATTCTTTATCAATCTTGAATCCGTCGGCGCCGGTAGGCTTTCGGTGGTGACGGTCGAGGGCGAACAACAACTGCTCAAGGGCGATCGCCGCATCATGAACCTGGTCAGCAAGGTCTGCAAGTCGTTCCATGTCGATTGTGGCGCGCTCGAGATGCCCTATGCCAAGACCGATGCCTATGCTGCGCTCGAGGCGAGCCGCCGAGCCCTTACCATCGCCGGCGTGGACGGCACGCGTCTGGCTTGCGCTCGTACCGAGGACGACCTGCCCCACAATGTCAACCCGACGAACATTGCTACGGTATCCGAGGTCGTGACCGAGGTTATCCGCCGTTCGTAGACGGAGCTCTAAGGAGTCAACGTGTTTTCGTATATTAAGCGCCATTGGCCTGTCTACGTGATTTTGACCTTGATTGCCATTGCGTTAGGATTTGGGGCCGCCTACATCGTGGGTGCGAAGGGCTCGACCCCCGCCTCCGCAATCAGCGAAGAGGTGGAGCAAGAACAGAGCACGGGTGCCGATGGGATTCCTGAGTCCGAGCAGGCAATCGTTGATGGTGGATCTTCGTCTGCAGAGTAGATACGGCGATTTACATGATTGAAAGCGGGCGAGCCAGGGGACTGGCTCGCCCGCTTTTTCATCGCGCTAGCGCTTCTTTGGGATCGACCTAAGGCGAGCGAACCATAGGGCTGCGGCACCCGAGGTCAGGAGCGCGGTGATGCAAGCGGCGATGGGAACTGATCCTGTTGCCGGTAGGTCCTGCGGTAGGGTACAGCGTTGAATGACGCTGTCCTCGTCATGTGACTCAAGTTTATCGCCGCCACCGTTGCGGCAAAGATCGACACGCGCGCTGTTGGTGAGTGCGGTTTGGGGCGTATAAGCCGACGTTGCCTGCATGTGTACGACTGCGCCCCGAGCGTCTGTGCCAAGGATTGCTTTGGCATCGTCAAGGTCGTCGTGCTCATCTTTGAGATCATCGCGGGTCCAAGAATCCGCATCGCTTCGAGTCGTAAAGTCGGCGGCTACCGCACCGTATTCAATTCGAATGCCCGTTACGACGGTATTGGATGCAAGGTCGAGTTCTTTCGCCTCGAGTGTGGTGGATTCCGTGGTCGAGATATCCGCCTTCCAGAGGTGCCAACCGTCGTAATCGACGAGGCGACAGTCCTCACCCAGGCTCTCTTTTACTTCGTCGGACTCAAGCCAAGGATTTTCGTGCCCATCGTCAAGTGTCGCGTTTGCCGGCTCATCGACGTCTGTCGAGTCCAACGGCGTCGTGCGATACCATACGTTGCACAGACCGTTGAGGTCGCCGATGGCGACGGGGGTTTCGATTGAGATGAATCTCGCTGTGCCGTCTTTGGCGCACTCAAGATCATCGGTAATCGTAAACTCATCAACCCAAGTAGCGGAATCGTTTCGAGCATCGATGGTATAGGAGAAAAGCCCATCACTATTGGTTTGCGTCGTGGCGCGGTTTTTACCATCGCCGTTAGCCAACAGGCCCTTTTCGATAGGTTGGACAAGTTCCTGACGCTTGTCGACCTGCCCCTTGATCTCGATGGGTGCATCCTTCATCGCGACGGATTGGACTTCTCCCGTATCCTTTATTTCAAACGTTATCTCCTCGGCAAGGTCATAGGTCCGCGGAGACATCATTTCGCGCAACGAGTAGGTGCCGGGTGCAAGATGTTCGACGCGGTGCGGCTTGTCGGATGAGGTCCAGGAGTCTATTTCGGTTTTATCGGGACCATATAAGGTGAGTTGTGCGCCTTTCACTTCCTGCTCTCCGCTTGCATCGACCTTGGAGATATCAACCTTGGTGTAATCGTCGGATACGTTAAGCCGTGCTTCTACAACGGGTGTTTTCTGGTCGGCATAAGTAAGGTCGACAATATGGGTTGTCCGATCGAGCAAGAAGCCTGCCGGCGCTTGAGTCTCGACAACCTCGTAGCGTGCGGTGCCAGATCCCAGCGGGAGGTCGTCCGCGCGTGCTTCTCCAGTTTCATCCGTCGTGACGGTCGCGACAGTCTCACCGTCGAGCGCGGCAATGCTACCGTCGGGGCGCACGATATCACCCGAGGCACGGATCTCAAAGATGGCGCCCGCGAGGCTGCTGCCGTCTACGGCATCGGTTTTAACGATCCTGATGTTTCCGGTCGCGGCGTGGTCATAATACGAGGCGATTGCAACGGGCGTTAGGTTCATGTCGGCGGGTATGTTTACCTCGATCTCTTCGTCGACAAGATAGGGCTCTTTGGCCGAGGTTTCGCGTACATAATAGGTGCCCGGCACGAGCGATTCGGGCAGTGTGACGGTCCCGGTCGCGTCAGTCGTAAAGGTGTCCATTACGTTATGTGCTGGATACCAGCAAGTTTGTGAGACAGGTTCATGATTGCTGTCGAGGAGTTGGAAGGTGAATCCGGCTAGTGGAACAGAAGCGCCTGTTTGGGCATCGCGTTTTACAATCTGGAGATGCGTCGACAGAGCGTGGTTGTCCACGATATATTGAAGCTCGGCACCGTTGGAAATCTGATTGGGCCCGACGGTCCATTCCCCTGCACGTTTAAAACCCTCGGGGACGGTTTCCGGAACCTCGCGAATCGTGTAGCCGGCACGGTCGTATGGGACGGCTCCGTGGACACCGGCGGGTCGCTTGCCTGTGCCGAACCATGCTTCGGGCTGATCTTTGGTGGAGGCAAAGCCATAGATGTTTGTGGTCAGTGTGCCAACAACCTGCTGAGAGCTGTTGCTGACAACCTCAAAGACAACACCTTCCGCCGGCTGCTCCAGGCCGGATTGGTCGCTATTGCCGTAATCCTTGAATTTGGAAATCTCAAGGTCAAACGCAATGGGGATATCGGAAATGCGAGATTCGATCTCGACCACGCCTGAATCGCCGAGCTGGTCGGCTCCAACGGTATAGGTCCAGCTGTCGTTGGATGGCAGGTAGCCCTCGGGGGCTTTTGATTCGTAGATGGTAAAGGTTCCTAAAGGGACATCGGCGAGGGTGGCCTGACCGCTTTCGTCGGTCGTGAGGATTTGCGCCCATCCAGGGGTTGATTGCGACACACACGTGAACTCTGCTCCTGCGAGTGAAGAACCTACCTGGGGGCCGGCATTCGTCGCGGTATCGAGTTTTACGATACGCAGGTTGATGGTGCCGGGCTGTTCATCAATGGCGACCCGCCCGCCGTCATTCCCCGTGGTAAAGGCGATGCGATCGTGGCGGGGGACATAGCCGGCCGGCGCCTTCGTTTCAACTAGGTAGTATGCCGTGTTGGGCAGAAGTGTTGCTTGCGCCCGACCGTTGCTGTCCATCTGGATGGTGTCAACACGTGCGTCGCTGGCGCTCTCAAAAACATCGAATGTTGCCCCGGCAAACTGATAAGTATTGTTTCCTCTGGTAATGGCAGCGTTTGCAGACTGCTTTTGGAAGGAAACAGAGACCGCCGGCAGTACATAGAGCATGTCCTGACGTTTGCTGCCGCCCGATACGGCTCCTAGATAGCGCCGCGCGCGGTGCGGAGCGGCTTTGATGCTTCCTGATTTTGCGCTGTCGTGGAGCCACCGCGCCGCCGCCACGACTTCATTGTCGGCGGTAAAGTGCCCACTCTTGGTTTTGCCCTGAGCGGTCGTGTAAGAGTAGGTACCGTCGACATGGGTAGTGCCGTTGAGCATCCATACGGCAAGCTGGGTTGCGGCGCGGGCACGATCGGGTGAAAGATGGTAACCGCCAAACGACGTGGCGGTAGGATATCCGTGACAAACGATTGCCGCGAACTCGTCGTCGAGCCACACCCAGCCTTGATCAAAGTTGAGCCATGGGCCGCCCGGCTTGGTGGGGCCGGGGCGCTCCTGGTTCATGCAGTAGGCAATCGAGGCGTCTTGAGCTTCATACTTGCCGATGAGGAAGGGCCCACAATCATCGCTAATAGTGCGGAAGCCGAGCTGGTCGTAGCCATCGACGGCAAATGCGGCTCCCGGTGCCAGGCAGCCGAAAAGCAGGAAGAGGAGCAGGAGCAGCGGACCTGTTGCGATTGCGCTGTGGACAGAGTGCGTGGGTGCGTTGGACATGGCTGCTCCTTATCCCTCGTGCGCCGCACGGGGAGGCTGCGACGCGTAGGATGAGGCTACCCCCGAGGTTCATGCGGGTAAGTACCGGAGCCTGACCAAAAGCTTGCCCAATTCCTGACAAATTGAGCTCAAATACAACAATCAAGCAAAAGTGCAGGTAGAAGATAGGGAGAACAGGAAGTCAAAGGTCCTCGTCTCCACAATTGACGTGATTTTCAAACGAATCTCCACAGCTAAAACAAGCATCACCACCCTTGTATCGAACAAGACAACCGCGTTATACTAGCCAACACACAAGCGGGCATCGCCAAGTGGTAAGGCATCAGCTTCCCAAGCTGACAC
The DNA here is from genome assembly GCA_900551635.1 of uncultured Collinsella sp. Lineage (GTDB taxonomy): Bacteria > Actinomycetota > Coriobacteriia > Coriobacteriales > Coriobacteriaceae > Collinsella. The sequence goes on from URWQ01000013.1 coordinate 5,944, forward strand.
TCGCGGGTTCGAGTCCCGTTGCCCGCTCCAGTAAAAAGCACAAGCACGGCAGCGTTACGTTGCCGTGCTTTTTACTATCAAGCGCCGGGACTCGAACCCGCCAGGGTGCGAGCGTTAAGCAAACGCGAAGCGTTTGTAGCGAGCAGGCGAAGGCGCCGACAGGCGCCTGAAGCCGGTGCGGTTTTGCGAAGCAAATACGCGGACGTCCCGTTGCCCGCTCCATGGAGCAAGGAAGATTTCGGGAATGGTAGATTCAGCCCGCTTTGCCCCCACACTTCCCCGGATCTCGGTATGCCACTGAAGCCGGTGCGGTTTTGCGAAGCAAATGCGCAGACGTCCCGTTGCCCGCTCCAATTCCAAAATGTTAGGTTAATGCCTGCTGCCCATACTTGCACCTGCGCACGGTACAATGGTTGGGTTACGACCAACGTGCCAATAACCAAAAAGGAGCCGCTATGATCGATCGCTATACCCGCCCGGAGATGGGACACATCTTCTCCCTCGAGAACAAGTACGCCATTTGGCAGGAAATCGAGGTTCTGGCCTGCGAGGCCCAGGCGGAGCTCGGCAAGATCGGTATTTCCAAAGACGAGGCCCAGTGGATCCGCGACCATGCCAACTTTGAGAAGGCGAAGGTCGATGAGATCGAGGAAGTCACGCGCCACGACGTCATTGCCTTCCTGACCAACATGAAGGAATACATCGATGCCGATGTTCCCGAGGGCGACCCCAAGCCCAGCCGCTGGGTTCACTATGGCATGACCAGCTCGGATCTGGGCGACACGGCCCTGTGCTACCAGCTCACCCAGGCCTGCGACCTGATCATCGAGGACGTCAAGAAGCTCGGCGAGATTTGCAAGCGTCGCGCCTTCGAGGAGTGCAACACGCTCTGCGCCGGCCGCACTCATGGCATCCATGCCGAGCCGATGACCTTTGGCATGAAGTTTGGCTCTTGGGCCTGGGAGCTCAAGCGCGATCTGGACCGTCTTGAGGATGCCCGCAAGAACGTTGCCTTTGGTGCCATCTCGGGCGCTGTCGGCACGTACAGCTCCATCGAGCCGTTTGTCGAGGAATATGTCTGCGAGCACCTGGGCCTGGTTCACGACCCGCTGTCCACGCAGGTTATTAGCCGCGATCATCACGCCTACCTCGCCGGCGTTCTCGCCACCACCGCGGCCACCTGTGAGCGCATCGCTACCGAGGTTCGCAATCTGCAGAAGACCGATACACTCGAGGCCGAGGAACCGTTCCGTAAGGGTCAAAAGGGCAGCTCCGCCATGCCGCACAAGCGCAACCCCATCACCATGGAGAAGGTCTGCGGCCTGTCGCGCGTCGTGAAGGCCAACGCGCAGGTTGCCTTCGACAACGTCGCCCTGTGGCACGAGCGTGACATTTCGCACTCCTCTGCCGAGCGCGTCGCCCAGGCCGACAGCTTCATCGCCCTCGACCACATGTTCCAGTGCCTCATTCGCGTTATCGACGGCCTGCAGCTGTACCCTGCCCGCATGATGGCCAACCTCAATAAGACCCGCGGCCTCATCTTCTCCTCCAAGGTGCTGCTCGCCCTCGTCGATACGGGCATCACCCGCGAGGACGCGTACGCCATTGTGCAGGAGAACGCCATGGCAACCTGGCACGAGGTACAGGATTGTGTCTCCGGCCCCACCTTTAAGGAGCGTCTCGAGGCCGACCCGCGCTGCACCGTCAGCCAGGAGAAGCTCGACGAGATCTTTGATCCATGGGACTTCCTCACCCGTATCGACACGGTCTTCGATCGCCTGGAGCAGCTGAGCTTCGAGTAGGTTCGGGCATAACGTTAGCTTTTTAGGGCGCTTTGCTGGTAATGTGTGTTGCCGGCAAAGCGCCTCGTTGCATTTAGGGAAAGACGGGGATAATAGTCGTCTCGAATAACATTCTGAGAGGGGATCGCATGATTTCGTTTGATTACAAGCCTCAGGGCGTGTGTGCTCGCAATATTCACCTTGACCTTTCCGATGACGGCAACAAGGTGGTGGGCGTTGAGTTTACCGGCGGCTGCGACGGCAATCTCAAGGCTATCTCCAAGCTGGTCGAGGGCGCTCCCGCCGATCGCGTAATCGAGGTTCTCGCCGGTAATACCTGCGGTATGAAAAAGACCTCCTGCGCCGACCAGCTTACGCGCGCTATCGAGGCCGCTCGCGCCGAGATCGCCTAATGGGTATCGCCGATCACATCAAGAACGGAATATCGCGTCGCGGCTTTGTACTCGGTGGGGCTGCCGCGGGCGCTGCCACGGTGCTTGCCGGATGCTCGAAAAAAACGGGCACCAGCGATGATGCCGCCGGCGAGCCGCAGGTTATCAAGGATGATTCCAAAATCATCTCGATTACGGATGAGTACGAGGCAGTCGACATCGATCTTGAGCCGGCGGCGTCATGGACGCTGCCTCTGGGTACGCTGCTGTACTACTGCGACGGCGATTACGCCGCGGCGATGATGGCGCCCGCATCGGCACTGCACGCCAACACACTCGGTGTGCTCAACCTGGGCGATGGCTCGCTTACCACATTAATCGAGGATCCTATCGAGGGCACGGGATACGCATTCTACGATGTCCGTGCCGGCGACAGCGTATTCGCGTGGGTTGAGATGAACTTTGCCAATTCATCGTGGAAGCTCTACGGTCAAAATCTGTCGGGCGCTTCGCTCTCTGGCGACGTGGTTGAGCTCGATCGAGGTGGCAAGAACTATGATCCGCCGCTGTTTACGGCGTTCGGGTCATCAGTCATCTGGTATAAAATGCCCTCGGCAGGTGGCAATAAAACGAGTAGCGATTCGTTTTGCTATCGTCGCTCGCTTGATGAATCCAAGGCCGAGACAATTTGGAAATCGACGGGCCGCTTTGCATCGGCCCCGCGCGCGAGCGACGGCATTTTGACCATCTCGCCGCGTGTCCGCAACGACGAGGGCGTCTACTACGGCATAACGGCAATCGATCTGACCGACGGCAACAACACCAAGCGTGCCCAGTTGGTCCTTCCTTCGTCAGTTTCGCCTTTCGAGGCCGTATATATGGGCGATACCTTCGTGTTTTCTATCGAGGCGGCCTATAGTGGCGTGGGCAGCCTGGGCAATATGGGCACGTATATCGGTAATGAGGGAGGGCCGTACCTCTTCCTGTCACGCGAGCCGCTCGCATGTGCGGCTGGCAAGAAGAATAAATACCTTGTTAAGGTACAGGCGTCGCATTTCCTGATCGACACCTCTGCCAAGACCTATGGCTCGCTGCTGTCGCCCGACCGCGCTTTGGAGTATGGCGATTATCCAGCTACGGCGGGAAAATCGGACTCATTCCTTACGTACGCCACGGTGCGCAACAGCCAGGGTATACCAGAGACGGTCACTGCACGCCTATTCTCTCTTTAAGCTTAGAGGGGTTAAAAAGGCGCCAACAGGGGAATAAACGCGTTGTAATTGTGAGTACCGCCCGCCGAGCTGCCGCGTCATAGCGGCATCTGGCGGGCTCAGGTGCGTTAAAATGGGCTTGTTCTTAGCTAATTGAGACAGGGGGGCCGTGTTATGGCTTCAGATGCAAAAAAGATTCTGCTGGTCGAGGATGAGAAGGCAATCCGTGACGCCGTCGCTGCCTATCTCGAGCGCGAAGGCTACTGGGTTGTGGGCGTCGGCGACGGCCAGTCCGCGATCGAGGAGTTCGAGAAGCATCAGTTCGACCTGGTCGTGCTCGACCTTATGCTCCCCAAGATCCCCGGCGAGCGCGTTTGCCGCACCATTCGCGATACCTCGGATGTCCCCATCATCATGCTGACGGCTAAGGGTGAGATCGAGGACCGTATTATCGGTCTTGAGCTCGGCGCCGACGACTATCTGATTAAGCCGTTCTCGCCGCGCGAGCTCGTCGCCCGCGTTCGCGCTCTGTTCCGCCGTGCCCATCAGGCCGACGAGCCCGCCGTCGAGGTACTCGACTTCGGCGATCTGGTCATCGATATCTCGGGCCACAAGATCTTGGTCGAGGGCAAGGAAGTCGATCTGACGGCTTCCGAGTTCAAGCTGCTCACCACGCTTGCCCGCCATCCCGGCCGTGTGTATAACCGCATGGAGCTGGTCGAGAAAGTGCTCGGGTATGACTTTGAGGGCTATGAGCGCACTATCGATAGCCACGTGAAGAATCTTCGCGCCAAGCTGGGCGATGATCCCAAGAAGCCCAAGTGGCTCTACACCGTCCATGGTGTCGGCTATCGCTTCGAGGCTCCGGCCAAGACCGATAAGTCGGACGAGAAATAGGGAAATCACATATGACACCTGCGCGCTTTGAAATCGGACAAAAGCACAAGCAGGAGAGCGAGGCGGGTTCCAAGGCTAGTTGGAACACGCCTCGTTCCGATTCACGGCCAACGATGAGCTATCCCTCGCGCATGGCACTTGCTTTTGCTCTGACATCGCTCATGACGGTATTGGTGCTGGTGGGCGTTGTCTCTGTTGTGTGGGGCACGGTCTTTTCGGATTACACACGCTCCAATATCGTCGAAATCGCAAATTCCGCTGCCGAGAAGTTGGCGACCTCATATGAGGAAAACGGCTCTTGGACCGCGGGAGAACTGCGCACGGTCGCAACGTCGAGTTTGGTTTCCGACGATCTGGGCATGCAGGTCGTCAATAAAAAGGGCGTGATCGTTTATGACGATTCCTGGCCCTCGGCAAGCGCCACCGCCGATGTACGCGAAAACCAGGCTACGACCGACGACACGAGCGGCAAGAGGGCATCGCATAGCCCGGTCTCGTCTGCTCCAACCGACTCCGATAGCGTTGCTAACGTCGAGATTGTAACGTCTTCCGGCGAGCATGTCGGACAGGTAAAGCTGTGGGCCATCGGCTCCGACGCTCTGCTCACCAAGGCGGACTCTGCGTTTAGGGAGAAGACCTTTAACGCCATGGCCCTCGCCGCGGTTGTTGCAATCTGCATTTCGGTCATTATCGGATCGCTCGTGTCGCGCATGCTCACCAAGCCGATTCATCGTATTACCAGCACCGCCAAGCAGATTCGCGACGGCGATTTGTCCGCTCGTACGGGCTTGCGCGGCGATGACGAAATCGATCAGCTGGGAGAGACCTTCGACGAGATGGCCACTTCGCTCGAGAAGGATATGAAACACGAGAAGCGCCTGACCTCAGACGTTGCACACGAGCTTCGCACGCCGCTTATGGCCATGCTCGCAACGGTCGAGGCCATGCAGGATGGCGTGTATCCCACCGACGATGAGCATTTAGAGACCGTTGCTTCCGAGACGCGCCGCTTGGCTCGTCTGGTGCAGCAGATGCTCGACCTGTCGCGCATGGAAAACAGCACGGCTCCGCTCAACCTTGAGCCGGTGGACATGGTTCCTTTCGTGCGTTCCATCGTCAATGCCCAGGAGCGCCTGTTTGTCGACCGCGATCTGCGCCTGCGTTTTGCGGACGAGACCCAGGGTCACGACGATGTCGTCGAGGCCGATCCCGACATGATCACGCAATGTGTTATCAACCTCATGAGCAACGCCATGCGCTACACCCCCGAGGGCGGTTGGGTCGTGGTGTCGGTGCTCAGTGACCGCAAGCACGTCAGCATTGCCGTTTCTGATACCGGTATCGGTATTGCCAAGGACGATCTGTCGCGTATCTTCGGACGATTTTGGCGCGCCGATGCCAGCCGCGCCCGCGAAGCCGGCGGCCTGGGCGTTGGCCTCGCCGTGACCAAGCAGATCGTCGAGCGTCACCATGGCTACATATCCGTGGAGTCGGAGCTTGGAAAGGGTACGACTTTTACAATTCATCTGCCCCGCGAGCACACGGCAGACGCGGCATCTACTACAATGGAGCACTAGCTTTTCGCTATTCGGTGAAGGAGGGGCCGCGTCCCTGCCGCTCCGAGTTTGCGAAAACATGCGGGAAAGAACCCGCATTTCTGTCGTATTTAGGTAAGGAGTGACTCACGTGACAACGATGGAGCGTCGTCCGGATTCCCGTGGCAAGGTTCGTGATATTTACGATGCCGGTGAAAACCTGCTGATGGTCGCCACCGACCGCATTTCTGCGTTCGACTTCATTCTTCCCGACGAGATTCCGTTTAAGGGAGAGGTACTCAATCGCATCTCGGCATTCTGGTTCGATAAGTTTGCCGACATCGTCCCCAACCATCTCGTTTCCATCGACCCGGCGGATTTCCCCGAGGAGTTTGCTGAGTATCGTGACTACCTCGCTGGCCGCGCCATGCTGGTTAAGAAGGCCCAGACGATTCCTATCGAGTGCATCGTCCGCGGCTATCTGACCGGTTCGGGCAAGAAGACCTACGACGAGAACGGCACCGTCTGCGGCATCCAGCTGCCTGAGGGCCTGACCGAGGCTTCCAAGCTTCCTGAGCCGCTGTTCACGCCGTCCACGAAGGCCGAGATCGGTGACCACGACGAGAACATCTCGTTCGAGCGTTGCTGCGAGATCGTGGGCGAGGACATCGCCACGCAGATTCGTGACCTTTCCCTCAAGATCTACAAGGCCGCTGCCGAGTACGCCGCGACCCGTGGCATCATCATTGCCGACACCAAGTTCGAGTTTGGTGTTATTGATGGCAAGGTCACGCTGATCGACGAGTGCCTCACGCCCGACTCCAGCCGTTTCTGGCCTGCTGCCAGCTACGAGGAGGGCAAGATCCAGCCTAGCTACGACAAGCAATTCGTCCGCAATTGGCTCAAGGCCAACTGGGATATGACGGGGGAGACCCCGCACCTGCCCGCCGAGGTCATCGATGGCACGTCCGAGCGCTATCGCGAGGCCTTCCAGATCATCACGGGCCCCCAGTTCACAAGCATGAAGGAGAACGCATAAGTGAGTACCCGTAGCGCCACGAACAAGCGCACGCAATCCCACGAAGTTACCGGGGTTGCGCGCAAGTCTGCCGCATCTGCTAAGCCCGCCCGCCAAGCAGCGAGCTCCGTTCGCGTCGTGCCGGCTTCGTCTAAGGCACGCCGCAAAGAGCTCGAGAAGGGCGAGAACCTCGAGGGCCTCTCTAAAGAGGAGAAGCGCGCCCGCAAGGCTAAGCAGCGTGCCAAGGAGGACCGCATCTATACGGTGTCGAATATCCTCCTCAAGCAGGACGAGGACTACACCAAGCGCCGTCGCATCTGGTGGATTGTGCTCGCCATTGGCATGGTGCTCGTCGTGGCAATTTGGGCCTCGCTGTACTTCGCTCCCGCTGGCATGGTGTCCAGCCCTGTCCAGATGGTCGGCATTGTTTTGTCCTATGTCATCATTTTGGGCGACTTTATCTATGACTTCGCTCGTATTCGTCCCTTGCGCAACATGTACCGCGCGCAGGCCGAGGGCATGTCCGAGAACAAGCTCAACGCTCTTATTGAGCGCGCGGCTGCCGAGGAGGACAAGAAGGACTCCAAGAAGAAGTAGCGTTTGTATACATACTTATCGCTAAGATATAAGGCGCGTCGTTTTTGCGGCGCGCCTTTTTACTGTTCTATAGATAGATGGAGTGGCACATGATTCGAGCTGCCCTGACGGTCGAAGAGGCTCTGGAGGGCATGAAGGCCCTGGAGCCCAAGATTAAAAACTACGCGCGCCTGGTCGTCCGCAAGGGCGTAAACGTTAAGCCCGGCCAGGAAGTCGTCGTTCAGTCTCCGGTCGAGTGCGCGCCGTTTGCGCGCGTGGTGGTCGCGGAGGCCTATGCTGCCGGCGCCGGCCACTTGACGGTCATTTGGGCCGATGATGCCGTGACGAGGCTCACGTACGAGCATGTCGAGAAAAGCTATTTTGAGCAGACACCCGAGTGGAAGCGCATGCAGCTGGATTCCTTGGCCCAGGATGGTGCCTGCTTTGTCTTTATCGAAGGTGCGGATCCTGCGGCCCTCAAGGGCATCGATCCAGCCAAGCCGGCCGCGGCATCAAAGGCGAGGAATACGCAGTGCAAAGTTTTCCGCCGTGGACTGGATTACAACATCAATCCGTGGTGCATCGCCGGCGCTCCGGTCGTGGCTTGGGCGCACGAGGTGTTCCCAGGAGACGCCGATGAGGTTGCAATCTATAAACTGTGGAATGCGATTCTGCACACCGCGCGCGCCGATGGCCAGGACCCGGAGAGCGACTGGGAACTCCATGACGCCGCATTCGAAAAGAACCTGCGTTTCCTGAACGACAATCGTTTCGACTACCTGCATTACACCGCGGCAAATGGAACCGATCTGACGATTGGCATGACGAAGGGTCACGAGTGGGCCGGCGGCAAGGGCAAGACGCCCGATGGACACCCCTTCTTCCCCAACATTCCCACCGAGGAAGTCTTCACCTCGCCCGATCGCATGCGCGCCGACGGTATCGTGTACTCGGCCATGCCGCTCATCCACCACGGCAATAAAGTCGAAGATTTTTGGATTAAGTTCGAGGGCGGCCGCGTGGTGGACTACGACGCCCGCGTGGGCAAGGCAACGCTTGCGAGCATTATTGACACCGATGAAGGTGCCGCTCATCTGGGCGAGGTCGCGCTCATTTCCAAGAACACTCCGATCCGCGAAAGCGGCGTTCTGTTCTATGACACGCTCTATGACGAGAACGCTAGCTGCCATCTCGCGCTAGGTGTCGGTTTCCCCGAATGCATCGAGGGTGGGTACGACATGTCCAAGGAAGAGCTCCTGGAGCATGGCGTTAACGTCTCGAGCACGCACGTCGATTTTATGATCGGCACGGACGACATCGATATTACGGGCATTACGCCTGATGGACGTGAAGTTGTGATTTTCCAGAACGGCCAATGGAGTTGGGAATAGTCCCAGACCGTGGTACAATGCCACCCGCGGGCCGTTAGCTCAGCTGGCAGAGCAGGGGACTTTTAATCCCAAGGTCCAGGGTTCGAACCCCTGACGGCCCACCCAAAGATTGTTGAGACGGTCAACTTCGGTTGGCCGTCTTTTTTGTCGCCCTTTCATGGGTTCGAACCCGTCGGGGCGCGGAGCTGAGTAAACGCGTGAGCGTTTGCCAGCGCAGCGCGCAAGGCGCGAAAGCGCCGCAGCGTTCGCGTGCGAAGCAAGCTGAACCCCTGACGGCCCACCCAAAGATTGTTGAGACGGTCAACTTCGGTTTGCCGTCTTTTTTGTTGCCGGTGCACGGGTTCGAACCCGTATCTATCTATATATAGGAACGCTTGGCGAACAAAACCCGCCTTTTACCGATGGGAAACAAATAGCTGATGCCTTTGGAGTAAAGTAGCGCTCCAGAGATGACCGATGTCTCAATACTCATAAAACAGCTGGCCATCGCCAATATCAGAAGCCAATGCTTCAGTTTTAACCTCAGTGATGCGACTGAGGGACCTATTCATTTGTGAACAAAATATGGAGTGCGCGATTCCCGCCCCCGGCGCCCCTCCGGTCTGGCAATATATCTCCTTGCCGCGCGGCCCGGTGGAACCGGGAACCAGCGC
>URWQ01000014.1 GCA_900551635.1 uncultured Collinsella sp.
GTGTTTATTCAAAAAAATATGGGATTGATACCGAAAATGATTTGCAGACAGAAGTCCGTGAGCAGGTGACAAAAGCCATTGCGGATTTGAAGAACTGGGAGAAGAAACTTCTTATAAAATTGCAGCAAAATTAAAAATGGGGCATAGCTCGCGACATGAGCTATGCCCCATTCTTAACGGGGATAAAAGAGTGTGATGATGTATGAACTTTACTACATCCCGAACTTTCTGTCCAGCGTCCTGTATTGCAGCGTCTCGGACAGATGCGCCGTGTCCAGTACCTCGCTGCCGTCGAGATCGGCCACGGTCCGGGCTACGCGCAGAATGCGGTCATAGGCGCGGGCGCTGTAGCCCATGCGTTCAAACGCACCGCGCAGCAGCTTTTCGGCGGCGGGGGCAAGCGGGCAGTAGCGGCGCAGCATACCGCTGGGCAGCTGGGCGTTGCAGGTAAAGCCAAGGCCTTGGTAGCGCTGGGCCTGCATGGCGCGTACCGCGGCCACCCGCGTGCGGATGTCAGCGCTCGGCTCGCCGCCGGTTTTGGCGGCAAGGGCGTCGGCTCGGCGACCCTCACCGAGGACCAGCTCGATTCGACCGTGGCAAGCTACAGCTACAACGGCAAGAAGAGCGACATCACCGCGCGCGAGGCCATTGAGAGCCAGTACAGCCTCGACACCGTCAAGGATGGCGATGGCAACTACACCGCTCCCTCTGCCGACGTCATCCTGTCCTACGTGCGCAACAAGATCCTGCTCGACGCTGCCGAGGACGAGGGCATCACCGTCTCTTCTAAGGAGATGAAGAAGTACGCCGAGGATTCCATCGGCACTTCGGACTACAAGACCATGGCCACGCAGTATGGCGTGTCCAAGGACCAGGCCAAGCAGATCGTCCGTCAGTCCGCGACGCTGCAGAAGCTCTACAAGAAGAAGGTGGGCGATAGCTCCGCAAGCATGCCGACCGCCCCGACCGAGCCTGCTGACGGCAACGAGGAGACCGCGAGCAAGGACTACGCCGATTACATCATCAAACTTGCCGGCGACGAGTGGGATAGCTCGAAGGGTACCTGGAAGGACGAGAACGGCACCTACGCTAAGGCCTTTGCCGACGATGCCTTTACGGCCGATAGCGCCACCTATAAGCAGGCCATGACCGCCTACTACACTGCTTACCAGCAGTACTCTTCGCAGGCTTCGAGCGCCAGCTCCAAGTGGACCGAGTATGCTAACGGCCTCTACGCCAAGGCCAACATCAGCATCTACGGCCTGTTTGCGTAAAGAGTCGCACGGCTCATCGAGCATCTAGCCGATAGACAGCAGAAAGTCCGCCAGTACGGAAGTCGTTCTGGCGGACTTTTTGCGTTGAGGGCGTGATTGGCGGCTTAATTATGGCTATTCATCTTTAAGTCCAAAAAGGTTATCGGCTTCATCGTCAGGCATATATTCCAGTACATCGCCCGGTTGGCAGTCGAGTGCCCGGCATATCGCGTCAAGAGTTGAAAAACGTATGGCAGAAACCTTGCCCGTCTTAATGCGTGACATATTGACCTGGGAGATGCCCACGCGTCCCGCAAGCTCTTTGGATGAGATCTTGCGTTCGGCGAGCATGCGGTCAAGCCGCAGAATAATCATGGATTCCCCCTAGAGCAACTCGTCATCTTGTTTTTGCAGGATATACCCGTAGCGGAAGATGCTGGCAATCAGGCAAATAATCAGGCCCGCAAAGAGCATGGAGGGCTCGAATAACTGGCCGGCGAACGCATCCGTAAAGCTGCCGCCAAATCCTGAGAGTATCATTCCCGTGATTACGGCACCAAGAAGCCTCACGGCAACGCCGCCGATAAGGAATAAATGTCCTACTCGACGAAGTGTCTGGTTACATTCAAGGTCAAAGGGCCTGCCTTCCTTTTCAATGTTTAAGAAAAGCCTGCGCACGCTTAGCGCGATGGTAAGCGCGAGGCATGTCATCAAGAGGCTCCCTATGGCAGTGTGACCATCGTGTGCGACGAGCATAAGTGGGGTCTGCGCATCGGTACCGACGATAGCCAGGCACGGCCCTTCGCCGCCTTGAAGTTCTACGGATTGGAGACACGACCCTTGGGAGAGGCTAGGCAATACGAGTAGAAGGTCAATCGCAATGACTGCGAGAAGTCCCAGAGCGAGCGCCACGGTGGTGCAGATTGTGGCCCATTTGCAGATGCGAGTGAGCTTCCTCAGATCGGCTATTGCCTGTTCACGGTCGATGGCTTCATTCGATTTGGATACGTTCCAGCGGATCATAGCTCCTCCAACCAATGTCTTGGATGATACTTGTATCTCATATCATATTTAATGATAAACGATAAACAATTACAGATTAGAGTAAGTAATGTTTGTGAGACGAATAGCGAGAGCTATGGCTCATTTTGGGTGTCGGAGTTTGGCGCGCGGGGGATGAGGACAAATGTCAAAACTTCCCTTGATCGCGCAAGCGCTCCATTGTGTTTCCCTAATTCATCTGGGAAAACGACTGCAAACGATTGCAAGTAACCGGTGAACGGTCGAAAACTACCGTTCACCGATAATCTCAAAACTGGTTCTAACTGGTATTAAGTCAAAAAGACCAATTCACATATCTTCACAATGACCTGCAATTTTTCTACACGCTATTTTTAGCCGCCCTGCGTTGTTTAGACACAGGAAAAGATCCGATCTTTTGCCAAAGCATTTCGGAACGGTTTCAAAACCGCAGGTAGAAGTGTTAACGACCGGTAAACGGTCGATTTATCACCGTGAGCGGTGCAAAAACGTTTTACCGTATGAATCAACGAAAGCGACCTCTTCTGGGGTGATATAGTGACAACAACACGTCACGTGGTTACTACCAGTTTAGAAACCACTGGTCTTCAAAGTACGCTTTCTAAGAAGCTTTAAGGGCGAGCGCCCGCTGGCTTCCGAAAATCATCGGACTCAGATCGTACACACCTTCGGAAGGGAAATTTGAATGGTTGGCTTTATTCTTACCGGTCATGGACAGTTCGCACCCGGCCTCGCAAGCGCTATCGCTATGGTTGCTGGCGACCAGCCCGCTTTTACCGTCGTTCCTTTTGAGGGCGACCAGGCTGCTTCCTACGGTGAGGATCTCCGCGCCGCTATTACCGCCATGCGCGAGGAGTGCGATGGCGTGCTCGTCTTTACCGACCTGCTTGGTGGCACCCCGTTCAACCAGTCGATGATGATTGCCCAGGATGTCGACAACGTCGAGGTTCTGACCGGCACCAACCTTCCCATGGTTATTGAGCTTCTGTTCCTCCGCGGCAACGCCACGCTCGCCGAGCTTGGCGAGCAGGCCGTGACCGTTGGCCAGACGGGCATCACCGCCCAGACGGTCGCATCCGTTGCCGGCTCCGAGGAAGAGGATATCTTCGGCGACGAGGACGGCATCTAATGGCCGATTTCGGAGCCAACGTCCTGAGCTCCTCGGTTGCCCTTTTAGGCCTGCTTGTCATCATGGGCTTGATTTACACCATCTGGTCGCAAATCAACATGAAGAAGAAGCAGAAGTACTTCAAGGAGCTGCACACCGAGCTCAAGCCGGGTCAGGAGGTTCTTTTCGCCGGCGGTATCTATGGAACCGTCAAAGGCATCGAAGGCGAGAAGGTCCAGATCAAAGTCCGATCCGGAGCCGTCGTAGATGTTTCGCGTTACGCGATTCAGGAGATCAAGTAACTGTCGTCAGCAAATAACGAAAGGAAGCTGATCAACATGGCAGAACCCAACATTCTTCTTACCCGCATCGATAACCGACTGGTCCATGGTCAGGTTGCCACCCAGTGGAACTCCACTCTGGGCTCCAACCTCATCCTCGTCGCTAACGACGACGTGGCGTCCAACACCATGCGCCAGAACCTCATGAAGATGGCCGCTCCCGCCGGCGTCGCTACGCGTTTCTTCTCCCTGCAGAAGACCATCGACGTCATTGGCAAGGCGAGCCCGCGCCAGAAGATCTTCATCGTGGCCGAAACACCGGAAGACGTGCTTACGCTCGTCAAGGGCGGTGTGCCTATAAAGAAGGTAAACATCGGCAACATGCACATGTCGGAAGGAAAGCGCCAAGTCGCCACCTCCGTCGCAGTTAACGACGAGGATGTCGCTGCGTTTAAAGAGCTGCAGGAATTGGGGGTGGAGTTGGAGATCAGGCGCGTTCCGAGCACGCCTGTTGAGGACACGAGCAAGCTCTTCTCGTAATCCTCGTGATCCACGTTGTCAGGAGTGAAACCCTGACGTTCTGTACGTGATATCCAAAGTGCGTACATTCATTTTGAAAGGAGGAGCAAGATGGAATACTCGATCATCCAGATCGCTCTGGTCTTCGTCGTCACGTTCATCGCGGCAATCGACCAGTTTGACTTCCTCGAGTCTCTCTATCAGCCCATCGTCACCGGCGCCGTCATCGGTCTTATCCTTGGCGACCTCAACACCGGTCTTCTCGTGGGTGGTACCTATCAGCTCATGACGATCGGCAACATGCCGATCGGAGGCGCTCAGCCGCCTAACGCCGTCATCGGCGGCATCATGGCAGCCATTCTCGCTATCGCCACGGGCCTTGAGCCCAACGCGGCAGTCGGCCTCGCCATTCCGTTCGCTCTGCTTGGCCAGCTCGGCGTTACCCTGGTCTTCACGCTTATGTCCCCGCTTATGTCCACGGCCGATAACATGGCTCATAACGCGGACACCAAGGGCATCGAGCGCCTGAACTACTTCGCCATGGCTCTGCTCGGCCTGATCTTCGCTGTCGTCGTCACCCTGTTCTTCATCGCTGGCGCTACCATCGGTCAGACCATCGCTTCCGCCATCCCGACTTGGCTGCAGACCGGTCTGTCCGCTGCAGGCGGCATGATGCGCTTCGTCGGCTTCGCCGTCCTGCTCAAGGTTATGATGAACCGCGATATGTGGGGCTTCTTCCTCATGGGCTTTGGCCTCGCGCTCATCACCGTTGCCAACGATTCGCTGGCAACCCCTGCTCTGCTCATCCTCGCTCTCATCGGCTTCGGCATCGCTTTCTGGGACTTCCAGCAGCAGACCGAGCTGAAGGGTGCAGCTGTTTCTGACGGAGGTGACTTCGAAGATGGCATCTAATGAGTATGTGATCCCGGAGCACTACGAGGATCTCACTCCTGCTCCGCAGCTCGACCAGAAGACCCTCAACAAGATGGCTTGGCGCTCCTGCTTCCTGCAGGCATCGTTCAACTACGAGCGCATGCAGGCCGCTGGCTGGCTCTACTCCATCATCCCCGGTTTGGAGAAGATCCACACCAACAAGAACGACCTCGCGGCTTCCATGAGCCACAACCTGGAGTTCTTCAACACCCACCCGTTCCTTGTCACCTTTGTTATGGGCATCGTGCTTTCGCTCGAGCAGAACAAGGTTGACATCCCCACGATCCGCGCCGTCCGCGTCGCCGCAATGGGCCCGCTCGGTGGTATCGGTGACGCCCTGTTCTGGCTGACGCTCGTGCCTATCACGGCCGGCATCACCTCCAACATGGCCATCAACGGCAACGCCGCTGCACCGATCATCTTCCTGGTGATCTTCAACGTCGTCCAGTTCGCTCTGCGCTTCTGGCTCATGAACTGGTCCTACAAGCTTGGCACCAGCGCTATTGACGCTCTGACCGCCAACATGCAGGCCTTCACGCGTGCCGCTTCCATCATGGGCGTCTTCGTCGTCGGTTGCCTGGTCGTCACCATGGGTGGCACCCAGATCAACCTCCAGATTCCCAACGGCACCACCCGTGGTCTCTCCGCTACTACCGTGATCGTCTCCGAGAAGGAGGCCGAGAACTTCACCGGTATGGAGGGCATCGATACCGAGACCGCTGAGGCCGGTACCATCGCCATGACCGATAAGGACGGCAACGCCCTTACCGCTTCCGATGCCGACGGCAACGCTGTCGAGTGCGGCGTCACCGATCTGGGTAACGGCATGGAGTCCGTGACCTACGGCACCGTTACCGAGGATCCGGTCAACTTCTCTGTTGCCGACACCCTCAACACCATCGTCCCGAAGCTCGTCCCGCTTATGCTTACGCTGCTGCTTTACTACATGTTCGCTAAGCACAGCTGGACCCCGACCAAGGGCATTCTCCTGCTCTTCGTCCTTGGCATCCTGGGCGCTGGCCCGCTTGGTCTCTGGCCGAGCATCTGGTAAGGCTCTAGCTTGAGGGGTGTGTCCCTACGCGGCTCACACCCCGACCCCTTAAGCCATGTGTATGTTAAAAGCCGCGTGCTCGAAAGAGCGCGCGGCTTTTGTTTTCTTAATGATTCGGGTGTGGCAGACAGATAATGCATAACACCCTAGGTAGTTAGCCGAATTCGAGCAAAAGGGAGGATAGGATGGCGATCGGAGCGCGTAAGCAACCGCTGTACGATCAGCTGGTCGATATTCTGACCGAAAAGATTGACCATGAATATCGCGCCGGTGACATGATTCCTTCCGAGCGCGAACTTTCGGAGCGCTATGGTCTCTCGCGCACTACGGTACGCCTGGCTCTGCAGGAACTGGAGCGTTTAGGACTGGTGGTTCGGCAGCACGGTCGCGGTACCTTTGTGACCGACCGTTCGGCAAAAGCAACCAATCTTATGCAGTCCTACAGCTTTACCGAGCAGATGCGCGCGATGGGTCGAGAACCCGAGACCACGATTCTCGAGTTTTGCGAGATGGAGGCCGATAAGAATCTGGCCGAGCATATGGGATTGCGCATCGGTGATCGCATTTTTAAGCTCAAGCGCCTTCGCTCTGCCGACAACATGCCCATGATGGTCGAACGCAGCTATCTACCGGTTCGTCAATTTCTGTCCCTAAAGCGACCGCTGCTGGAGCGTAAGCCGCTTTACGATGTGATTGAGCAGGACTTTCAGCAAAAGATTCGCGTGGCCGAAGAGGAGTTCTATGCGAGCATAGCCCGTCCCACCGATGCCCACCTTTTGGGAATTGTCGAGGGCTCGCCTGTGCTCGATTTGGTCAGGACTACGTATAACGAGTCAAACGAGGTACTGGAGTACACACTCTCGGTTGCTCGTGCCGATCAGTTTAAATACAAGGTTTACCACCAGCGCAGTAACTAGTGCTCGCATCGTTTCCATATGGTGATTCTTTGCATTTAACTGGTTACTACCAGATAACCAACCGAAGTGTATAATTGCACGTCAGAGGATTACTTCTAGAGAGAGGTATTAGAAATGTTCGAGAAGAGTGTCGAGGAGCTCACCGAGCTCGGCGCCCAGATCACCACGGCCGAGATTGCTCAGCAGCCCGAGCTTTGGCGTGATACGCTCAACATCTATCGCGAGAACAAGGAGGCCATCGAGGCCTTCCTGGCCGAGGCTCGCGCTATGGGCGAGGGTCGTCTGTCCGTTGTCTTCACCGGTGCCGGTACGTCCGACTACGTTGGCGATACCTGCGCCCCGTACCTGCGTCACGCTGGCAACACTGATCTCTACGACTTTAAGCCCATCGCCACGACCGACATCGTGAGCGCTCCGCGCGACTTCCTGCGCGCCGAGGATCCCACGCTCGTGGTTTCCTTTGCCCGCTCTGGCAACAGCCCCGAGAGCCTTGCCGCCGTTGCCGTTGCCAAGGAGCTCGTCCACAACGTCAAGTTCCTCAACATCACCTGCGCTCCCGAGGGCAAGCTCGCCGTCGAGTCTGCCGATGATTCCAATGCGCTGACGCTGCTCATTCCGCGCGCCAACGACAAGGGCTTCGCCATGACCGGTTCTTATTCCTGCATGACCCTGCTCTCCACCCTTATTTTCGACACTGCCTCTGACGAGCAGAAGGCCGAGTGGGTCGAGACCATCGCCAAGATGGGCGAGGAGGTTATCGCTCGCGAGTCCGAGGTCGCCGATTACCTCGCTGGCGACTTCAACCGCGTGACCTACCTGGGCTCCGGCTCCTTTGGCGGCCTTGCTCAGGAGAGCCAGCTTAAGATTCTCGAGCTTGCTCACGGCCTGGTTGCTACTTCTTACGACACTTCCATGGGCTATCGTCACGGACCCAAGTCCTTCGTCGACGATAAGACGCTCGTCTTCGTGTTCGTCAACAACGACGCCTACACCCGTCAGTACGACATCGACATCCTCAACGAGATCGGTGGCGACAAGATCGCTCAGCACACCGTCGCCGTTCAGCAGGAAGGTGCCACCGTCTATGAGGGTGAGTCCTTCACCTTTAAGGGCTACGAGGCACTTCCCGAGGGCTACCTTGCTCTGCCGTTCGTGATGTTTGCCCAGGCTATCAGCCTGCTCAACTCCGTGCGCGTGGGCAACACGCCCGATACGCCGAGCCCCACCGGCACGGTCAACCGCGTGGTTAAGGGCGTGACGATTCACCCCTTCACCGCTTAATCGCGTCCCCCTGTAAGGGCGCCCGTCCGCTCATAACGGCGGGCGGGCGCTTTTTGTTTTACGTGTGCTGGGTATAAGCATCACCACAGTCAACTGCTTTAGAAGCAAGGAGTGCATATGAGCACGTACGCAATTAAGGCTGACAAGTTCTTCTTGCCGGCAGGCCCGCAACTGGGCGGCTATCTTATGGTCGAGGATGGCGTCTTTGGCGCCTGGCAGGCCGACGAGCCCTCTTGCGAGATGAAGGACTACACGGGATCGTGGATCGCGCCGGGTATGGTCGATACTCACATCCATGGCTTCTACAACCACTCAACTACCGATAACGATCCCGAGGGCATCGATATCAGCTCGACCGAGCTCGCCCGTCGCGGTACCACCAGCTGGCTGCCCACGACGTTCACCGATGGCGTCGAGCAGATCAAGGACGCCTGCGCCGCTATCGCCCAGGCGGACGAGGGTCGTGGTCCCGACTTCTGCGGTGCTCGCATTCAGGGCATCTACCTGGAGGGCCCCTTCTTTACCATGAAGCACGTGGGCGCGCAGAACCCCGCTTATCTGATCGATCCCTCCGAGGAGGTCTTCGATCAGTGGCAGGAGGCTGCGGGTGGTCGCATCGTTAAGAGCGCCATGGCGGCCGAGCGCGACGGTGCCGCTGCTTATGCGGCTGCTCTGAATGCCAAGGGAGTGGTGACCAGCATCGGTCACTCCGACGCCACCTACGATGAGTGCATCGCCGCCATCAACGCCGGCGCCAGCTGCTTTACGCATACCTATAACGGCCAGCGCGGGCTGCATCACCGTGAGCCCGGTGTCGTGGGTGCTGCCATGTCCACGCCCGAGACCTACGCCGAGATCATCTGTGATGGCAAACACGTAAACCCCGCTGCCATCAAGGCGCTGCTGCAGGCAAAGGGCTGGCAGCATACGGTGCTCATCACCGACTGCCTTGGCTGCGGCGGCATGCCCGAGGGCAGCTACACCAGTGGCGGCATGGACGTCATCATGAAGGACAACCTGTGCTGGCTCGCCGACGGCAAGAGCATTGCCGGTTCGGTGCTCACGCTTGCCCAGGGCGTTAAGAACATCGTCGACTGGGGCATCGCCAGCGCCGATATCGCCATTCGCATGGCAACCGAGGTGCCGGCACGCTCCGCGCACATCGAGGATAAGTGCGGCAGCATCATGCCGGGTCGCGACGCCGACTTTGTCGTGTTCGACCATGAGCTTACCCTCGTCGAGACGTATGTTGGCGGCCAGAGCGTCGGCAACGCCTTTACCGAGTAACGATAGAAAAAGACGGCGGGCCCGAATCTGCTCGGACCCGCCGTATGGGGTAAACGCTCAAAAGCACCTTCACAGTTACAGCTTGTTAGCGATCTTCTTTGCCGTGCGCTTAACGCCGGCCACCAGGCCTCCCGCAGGATGCTCCTTCTCGTATGCTAGGCGCTTTTCGCGCTTGGCGTACTCTTCGACGATGATGTCGCCATACTCGTCTTCGATCTTGTCGAAGAAGTCGACGGCGCCCTTAATTTCCTCAGCGGTTGGGTGTCCCTTTTGGACACCGCCGGTGAGTTTGAACGGCCCCCACGTATCAAAGCCGGGGCAGCCGTAGACACCCATAAAGATGGCCTGCCTCATGCGGCAGATGCCATCGATATCCTTGCCGTACCACTTGTTTTTGCCGCCATAGGTCATAAGGCCAAACACCTTGTCCTGCGGCTGGAGCACGTTCGTGAGCACGCGTGCCATGTCCTTGTCGATCTCGGAGTAATAGATGCCCGTGGCGACACCGATCAGATGGTATTCGTGCAGGTCGGGATACTCGTTTTTGCCGAGCGCCTTGACGTCGAGGGTATCGATCTCGGGGTGTGCCTCGACGATGGCGTCCACGAGCTTTTTCGTATTGCCGTGATGGCGCGAGGCGTAGAGGATGATGGTTCGCATAAGAAGGCCTTTCAGCTGTAATTGCATCAATGTCTATATGGTACCCCGTTGCATGGCTGGGATACCGGACGCATCGATGAACGTGCGGGTTTGTCCTTTGGTTAGGGCCGAGACGGGTACTTGCGAGCAAAAAGCAGTTGTTCGAAAGGATGGGCAATGGAATACGCTCTCTCCAACGATTCGATTTCTATTAAGGTGTCCACGGCCGGCGGCTCGTTTACCTCGATTGAGGCCGACGGTCGCGAGTATTTGTGGCAGGGCGATCCCGCCGTGTGGTCCGGCCAGGCGCCGATTTGCTTCCCGATTTGCGGAGGCTTGCGTGACAACAACGCCATGACGTTTGCCGGACATCATGTGAAGCTTGCACGCCACGGCTTTGCGCGCAAGCAGGAGTGGAAGCTGTTGAGCCAAGACGAGAACGAGCTGGCGATGTGCCTGGCTTCGGAGGATAACGCCGCGCTGCTGAGCGATTATCCGTACCCGTTTAAGCTTGTCGCTCGTTATACGCTTGAGGACGCCGCCGTGCGTGTCGCCTATGAGGTTACCAACGAGGGTACCGAGGACATGCCGTTCTTTATCGGCGGTCATCCCGGCTTTAGGTGTCCGCTCGATGAGGGCGAGGCCTATACGGACTACGAGTTGCGCTTTGAGAAAGACGAGGCTGCGGAGCTTTGCACCGCTGTCCCTTCGACTGGCTTGATTGACGTGGCAAACCGCTCCAAGAACCCCATGGTGGGGAAGACGCTGCCTCTGTCACATGAGCTCTTCGATTTTGCGGAGACCATCTTTGACGTGCTCGAGAGCCGTCAGGTCACGCTTTCCAAAAAGGGCGAGGACAAGGGCGTCCGCCTGAGCTTTGAAGGCTTCCCATATCTCATTGTGTGGAGCAAGCCCGAGGGCGATTTTGTGGCGGTTGAGCCTTGGGGCGGTCTTTCGACCTGTTCCGATGAGGACGATGTGCTTGAGCATAAGCGCGGCTGCCTTGTCGCCAAGCCCAAGGAGACCGTCGTTCGCTCGTTCACGATTGAGATTCTGTAATTCCGTTTTGTCGACTCGTATCGCGAGGCACAAGGAGCCTGCGAGATAAGGAGCTAAAAATGATCCTCACCGTTACGATGAACCCGTCTGTCGATACGCGCTATCAGCTCGATGAGCTCGTCATCGACGACGTCAACCGTGTGACGCCCGAAAAGACCGCCGGCGGCAAGGGCCTCAACGTGGCCCGTGTCCTTGGTCAGTTGGGCGACGACGTTGTGGCAACCGGCCTGCTTGGTGGCCATATGGGCGCCTATATGGCCGAGCTCATGGACGCTAACGGCATTAAGAATGATTTTGTGCCCATCAAGGGCGAGACTCGCATTTGCCTCAACATCCTCCACGCCGGCAACCAGACCGAGCTGCTCGAGAGCGGCCCGACGATTGCCCCCGAGGAGCTCGATGCCTTTACCGCCAAGTTCGCCGAGCTTGCGAGCAAGGCCGATGTCGTTACCATCTCGGGTTCGCTGCCCCGCGGCGTCGAGGCGGACTACTACGCCAAGATCACGGGCATTGCCGAGAACGCCGGCGCCAAGGTGCTGCTCGATACCTCGGGTGCCTCTCTCGAGGCCGCCCTTAAGTCCGAAATTAAGCCCGAGCTGGTCAAGCCTAACCTGACCGAGATCAACGGCCTTTTGGGTACGAGCTTTACCACCGACGATGTGGACGAGCTCCGCGCCGCGCTCGCCTCTGATGCCCGCTTCTCCGATATCCCCTGGGTCGTCGTGTCCATGGGTGCTGCCGGCTCCGTTGGCTTCCACAATGGCCGTGCGTTCCGCGCAAAGACGCCCGACATCCCTGCCGTTAACGCCACGGGCTCTGGTGACTCCACTATCGCTGGCTTCGCGCATGCCATTGCTGCTGGCGCAGACGACGAGACGGTGCTGCGTACCGCCAACACCTGCGGCAAGCTCAATGCCATGGATCCCATGACCGGCCATCTGGTCATGGACCGTTGGGACGAGGTCTACAACGGCGTTGTCGTGACCGAGCTGTAAAAGCCTGGGCGTCGGCCCCGGCATTGCTTGCTAGCTCATGTCGACGACAAGTGCGGTAGCATTATGCTGGGGCGCGACGCCGAGTTTGTCGTGTTCAATCCCGACCTTACCCTGGTCGAGGCGTATGTGGGTGGCAACAGCGTCGGTAACGTGTTTGCCGAGTAGCCGCCAAAGAAGCGATCCGAGAGGGGATTTAGATGATTTACGGTGCATTGGGCGATATCGAGGAGTATCGCGGAATGCTCAAGGGCCTCGACGTGCTGATCGACTGGCTCGAGGAGAACGACCCGGGGGGCCTGGGGGCCGCCAGCCATCCGATTCTGGGCGACAAGGTCTTTGCGAACGTCATGGCGCCCACGACGCGTCCCGAGGCCGAGGCTCACTACGAGACGCACCAGCGCTATCACGACCTGCAGATCGATGTCGAGGGTCGCGAGGCCTTTAAGGTTGCCACGGGCAGCCTGACGCTGGTCCAGGAGTTTGACGAGAAGGACGACTACGATCTGGTCGATTCCGACGCCTCGATCGCCGGCGATCTTGCTGACGATAAGTTTGCACTGTTCGTTGCCGGCGAGCCTCATATGCCCACGCTCGAGTTCCCGGACGATGGCGCGCAGCCGGTCAAGAAGATCTGCTTTAAGCTGCTTGCAGATGCTTACTGGGAGGAGTAGCGAGCTGCTCGGCTGAGCTGTTCGTGTTGTGAGCGTTTTCCTTTGGAGGAGCGCGCTTAGACCCCGCTGATCGCGGTTCCTTTGCGGATTGCGGCTGGCGGGGCTTTCTGTTTTTTCGCCAACTCGGTGGACTTCGGGTTTAATGCTTAGGGGCGGGGATTTACCAAAGTGAAATTTTAATGGAAAGAAACCCAGCTGCAACAATTGCCCTGGTGAGGGCTCGAATTGGCCATATAGATCTAAAATAGTCACGATATACAAATGTCGAGAGTCGTTGGGGATATAGATGAAAAGAACTAAGGGTTTTCTTTTGTTGGTAATGATGCTGCTCGGACTGTTCTGCCTGAGTGGCCCTTCTTGGGCCGAGACTGCCTGTCCTGAAGGTGAGCCTCAGCAGTCTTATACGGGCAGCCTGCTGATAACTGCTAAGGAGGGCGATGCCGACTCTCAGTCTGGGGTAAATCCCCTTGCCACTTTTGAGGGGGACGGCGGAACGGTCAAGCTTGACCATATTGGTAGCGGGATTTTGAGGTGGCAAGTTCTTCCGGACAAAATTGCGAACGATCCCTTCTCTTTTGCTGGAACGATATATCTATACAAGGTTGTGGGCGGAAAACAAAAATACGTCGATTGCTATCCGACAAACGGGTCTGGAATTGCATTCACCGGCATTTCGGGGCAGATTGATACACATGTACGAAAGGGAACCTATGTGGTGCGTTGGGTTGGAGCTGCTGCAGGCCCGATATGGATTGCGGTCTTGCGCCCCGATGTCCAAATAGGTTTCTCTCTCTAGACGGGAAGTTGCTCATGGACGCCATATATGACGGAGATGACTGGGTCGATCATTATACTTGGCGCCTGGTCGGCTCGAACGACAATGGGGATGTGGTGTTTGATGGACTATGTCCAAAGCATCTCCATCCTTTTGTCTCGTCGTTAATTGAGAGTTCCGCTCGTGTTGCCCCCTACAGCTCGGCATCGCTTCATGATACGGACGTTTTGAAGACCATAAGGGAATCAATTGACGAGGGCACGATGAGCGGCCCGCTGTTTTCTCGGCTTGTGGGGCTAGATGAGATTGGCTCGAAACGACTGCTTGCGGGCGAAAAGGTGGAGCTCACTTATCGGTCGATGATTTCAATCCTGCGGCTAGCCGATGTTCTTCGCAAATAAATGAGCAGGAAGCGATCGACGTGGCGATGCTTGGGTTGGCGCGCACGCAATCAGAATCGGCAACAAAAAAGCCGCCCGAAGGCGGCTATCTTGTGCAATGGAGCCAGCGACCGGGCTCGAACCGGTGACCCCCGCTTTACGAGAGCGGTGCTCTACCAACTGAGCTACGCTGGCGGCCATGTGGTGACGCAACTGAGGCGTCAACGGCTGTCTATGATACGGGACATCGCACATCCGTGCAAGTGTTCTGACGGCTTTTCTCACTTTAAATGCACTAATATTGGAGACGTGATGTCTCGCTCTTACGAGTCTCAAACAGAATGGGACTGCCATGGCTCAACCCAAGATCCTTCTCATGCGTATCGATGACCGGTTTATTTACGGGCAAGACGTTGAGCTGTGGAACGAGGCTATGGGTTCCAACCTCGTCCTAATCGTCAACGACGAGATTGCGGCGGATTCGCGCAAGTGGGCGCCTATGAGAGTCGCGGCGCCCGAGGGCGTGTGGACGCGGTTTTTCTCGGTGCAAAGGACCATCGACATCATTCATACCGCAACGCCGCGCCAATGGATTCTCATCATGGTGGCGTCGCCCGCGGATGCGCTCGCGCTGGTCAAGGGCGGTGTGCCCATTACCAAGATCAGTATCGGTCACATGCAAGCAGGGGAGGGCAAGCGTCCCGCGACGCCCACAGTTGCCGTAGACGACACAGACGTCGCCGCCTTCAAAGAGCTGCAAGAACTCGGCATAGAGCTAGAAATCCGCTCCCTCCCCAGCTCCAATCCCGACCCCATTCAACTAGTCGTTGGGGACACCCTTGGCACTTGGGGACGTTCCTTTTAATATGAGCAGGACATTGTCAAGAGGCAAAATCGGGCCTGGCCCCAACGATGTGGTGTCAGGCCCCCTCCCTATATCAGCCCGTCCGCGGCGACCTCGGCGTGTCTTTCCG
>URWQ01000015.1 GCA_900551635.1 uncultured Collinsella sp.
CCAGCGCGCTCGCGCCCGGGCAATCATGAGCGAGCTGGGCATCGGCGACTTGGCCGAGCGGGATATTCTCACGCTATCCACGGGCCAGGCGCGGCGCGTGCTCATCGCCCGGGCGCTCGTGCACGACCCGGACGTCCTCATCTTCGACGAACCCTGCACGGGACTCGACCCCGAAGGAATGTACTATGTTCGGCAAACGATGAGCGCTCTCGCCCGCGCCGGCCGCCCGGTGCTGCTGGTTACCCATTATCCCGAGGCCATGGCCCCGGAAATTCAGCGGCTGCTGCTCGTGCGCGACGGTCGTATCGTGGCTGACGGCCCTAAGGAGGCGCTGCTCACCAGTGAGACCATGAGCGGCCTGTTCGGCGTCCCCTTGGAAGTGGTGCGCACTCGCGATCGTTACAGCCTCGTGGACTGCTAGGTCGTGGACTGCTAGCGCTGCGCCGCATTTTCCTTCGAAGAGCTTCAATGAATTGTGTACGGCGCATCCTATGGTTGAGGTTCCCCCTTGCGTTTTCCTCCAAACCGTAGCACGGGGCGCCATTTTGGCAGCTGGGTTCGGCCCCCCTGTAGCACGGGGCGCCATTTTGGCAGCTGGATTCAACGTGAGCGACAGAAAGGGCGGTCGTGCTACGGTGTAATCTAGAGTTAACAAATAGTCACAAACAGCTGAACTGGGGAAACTCGAAAGTTGTCAAAGTTAGCAGAAGCAAACTCCGTAGCACAAGGCGGAATAATGTCGTATTGGCGGCAGCGCTGCGGCAAAAAGGGGCTCCGTGCTACGGATTGCGTTAGCGACGACACCAGCGCCAGCGTAAACAGAGAGAAAGGGGCCTGGATACGGGAGTATATCGGAACCGAAAATGGCGGAGGAGGAGGGATTCGAACCCTCGTGACCTTATACAGGCCAAACGGTTTTCGAGACCGCCGCATTCAACCACTCTGCCACCCCTCCGCGTGGGGTAAAAACAAAGCAGGCTCGAAGGCCTGCTTTGGAATTAACTGGCGGAGAGTCAGGGATTTGAACCCTGGAGACGCTTTTGACGCCTACACGATTTCCAATCGTGCTCCTTCGGCCACTCGGACAACTCTCCGTTAAATGCGAAAGTCAGTATACACGAGGAATCGCAAAGTGCAAACAGAAAAGTTGGCATTTTTTAAAACGCTTGGCCGCGTTTGGCGTTGCAGCGGGGTTTGAGATGCCAAAAAACGGCTTCCGACCAGCGTAGTTGATCAACTCAATTGTTCAAAAGGGGTATTTATAAGCGATTTGGCAATGAATTTAAAAATCTTTGGGTGGTGCTGTGGGCCACTGGTATGCATTTTGTGACCACAACCATGCGCCCGTTGACCTGCGACTTGGCTCATCTTGTCCTCACGGCACCGTATCTTGTCCACAGATCCGTTAAGCTCTTGGTCAGCATTTGGTTGGAATACGCATGAAGAGCCGTGTAAGCATGGGTATATGTGGAGGTCATGAGGTTGTAGCTGCATATTCTTGCAGCCTGGGAGGTTGAAAGATATTATTACCAAGTCTTTTCCTGCTTCAGGCGCACCTTCACGACCTGAAGCCACATTTGCCCAGAGGAGGTGACAATATGAAGGCTTATGAACTGCTGTTCTTTGTTGACCCGTCGCTCGACCCCGAGACTCGTCTCGCTGTTATGAAGCGTATCGATACCACGATCGCTGAGGGCGCTGGCAAGGTCGACTCCGTTGACGAGTGGGGCAAGCGCAAGCTCGCCTACGAGATCAACGACCTCACCGATGGTGACTACACCCTCATCAACTTCCACGCAGATCCTACCCAGATCGCCGAGCTTGATCGCGTCCTGCGCATCACCGACGCTGTGGTCCGCCACATGATCGTCCGTCGCGACGACCAGGAGTAAGACTGTCGTTTTGGACTGGGCTAGTGCCCCAAGAGGAAGTAGTGAGTTATGAGCATCAATCGAGTGAACATCACCGGTAACCTCACCCGCGATCCCGAGCTGCGCGCCACCGCCGGCGGAACCCAGGTTCTGTCCTTTGGCGTCGCCGTGAACGATCGTCGCCGCAACGCGCAGACTGGCGAGTGGGAGGACTATCCCAACTTTGTTGACTGCACTATGTTCGGCACCCGCGCCGAGGCCGTGAGCCGTTTCCTGGCAAAGGGAAACAAGGTCGCGATCGAGGGCAAGCTGCGCTACAGCTCTTGGGAGCGCGACGGTCAGCGCAGGAGCAAGCTTGAGGTCATCGTCGATGAGATCGAGTTTATGAGCTCCCGTGGTGGCCAGGGTGGCTACGATCAGGGCGGTTACGCCCCCGCAGCTCCCGCGCCCGCAGCACGTCCTGCCGCACCGGTGGCTACGCCGCCCGCGGTCGACGTCTACGATGAGGACATCCCGTTCTAAGGGTTGTTCACCTATTTTTGAGTGAGAGGCGGCTTCGGCTCGCCGAAGTTGCCAAATGAAAGGTATTTTGACATGGCTAATGATTATTCTGCACGTCAGCCGCGTCGTAAGTACTGCCAGTTCTGCAAGGAGAACACTGAGTTCATCGACTATAAGGACACTCAGCTTCTCCGTAAGTACATGACCGACCGTGGCAAGATCAAGCCCCGTCGCGTCACTGGCGCTTGCACGCAGCATCAGCATGACATCGCCAACGCCATCAAGCGCGCCCGCGAGATGGCTCTCCTGCCGTACACCGTCCCCGTGGTTTCCTCTCGTGGCAACCGCGACCGCGGCTAAGAAGGGAGACGCATCATGAAGGTTATTCTTCTCGATGAGATCAAGGGCAAGGGTGGCGAGGGTGACGTCGTAGAGGTCGCTCAGGGTTACGCTGAGAACTTCCTGTTCCCCAAGAAGCTCGCTGTTGCCGCCACCAAGGGCAACCTCAAGCAGCTTGACGAGCGTCGCAACAACATCGCCAAGCGCGAGGCCGTCCGTCTGGCTACCGCCAACGAGACCAAGGCTGCCTTCGAGGGCAAGCAGGTCACCGTTGACGTCAAGGTTGGCGACGAGGGCATCCTCTTTGGCTCCGTTACCGCCGCTATGATCGCTGACGCCATCAAGGATCAGCTCGGTATGGACATCGACCGCAAGCGCGTCGAGCTCGGTAAGCCCATCAAGGTTGCCGGTGCCCACACCGTCGCTATCTCGCTGTACCGCGAGATCAAGGCCGAGGTTGTCGTTCTCGTCGGCGTTACCGCCGAGGAGCTCGCTGCCGAGGCTGAGGTTGAGGAGACCGCTGAGGTCGCCGAGGCCGAGACCGCCGAGGTCGAGACCGAGGCTGCTGCCGAGTAGCATTTGCTGCAACGCAACAATCTTGTTCTAAGAAGGGCGCTCTGGGAGACCAGGGCGCCCTTTTATTTTTTGCGCTGGGTGAGTGTCGTGGCAGTCATTGAGATGCGGTCCCGTGTATGGGACCGTTCATCCGTTTGGTTCGGTGATGATTGCCAAGCCGCGGCTCGATTTATAGCCGCGGCTGATACTATGGATGCTCGCAAGCGATATGAATGAGGACGCTCATGGCATATGACGATAGGGAGACGGGGCTGACGGTCGAGGACCGTGGCTCTAAGTTGGGTCTCCCCCAAAACCAAGATGCAGAGGCCAACGTACTGGCCGCTATGCTGCTATCGCCCGAGGTGGTCGAAGAGGCCCAAGTCGAGCTGCAGCCCGATGACTTCTACCGGCCCATTCATAAGACCATCTATACCGCGATGGTCGATATGTATAACAGTCGCATCCCCATTGACTCTATCTCGCTGATCGATTACCTGCGAAGCATCAACAAGCTCGATGCCGTGGGCGGCGAGGCGTACATTTTGGAGCTGATGGGACAGACTCTGTCGCTCGTCAACTGGCAGCACCATGCCGCCATCGTTCGCCGCGACTCGATGCTGCGTGAGCTGATTGGCGCCACCAACGAGATCAACGCGCTGGCCTACAACGCCCCCACCGACACCAAAGAGGTCGTGGAGCTGGCCGAGAGCAAGCTGCTCAAGGTCACGGCGCGTGAGGTTAAGTCGAGCTACAAGACGCTGACCGAGTTTATGGTCGAGGCCTATAACGAGGCCGAGGAAGTGTGCAAGGCCGGCGGTCAGGCTGCAGGCGTGCCCACGGGCTTTCCGTCGCTCGACCGTATGCTCATGGGTTTCCGCGAGGGCCAGCTCATCATTATCGGCGCCCGCCCCGCCGTTGGTAAGACGTCGTTCGCCCTGAACTTGGCGCTCAACGCCGCCGCCGCGGGCTATACCGTCGGCTTCTTCTCGCTGGAGATGTCGGGCAAGGAAATTGCCCAGCGTCTGATTTGCGCCTATGCCATGATCTCGATCAGCGACTTCCGTACGGGCCGCATTAGTCCCGAGCAGTGGGCCAACATCAATGAGGCCACGCAGACGCTGTCCAAGCTCGATATTCTGATTGACGATACGCCCGGCACCACGGTGACCGAGATTCGCGCCAAGAGCCGCCGCATGCTCCATAACAAGGAGAAGGCCATCATCATCCTGGACTATTTGCAGCTGGTGAGTCCCCCGCCGGGACGTCGTTCCGAGAGCCGCACCGTCGAGGTCTCCGAGATGTCGCGTGGTCTGAAGATTATGGCCAAGGAGCTCAAGATTCCGCTGATCGCGCTGTCGCAGCTGTCGCGTCAGGTCGAGTCCCGTACCGGCAAGCGCCCGCAGCTGTCCGACCTGCGTGAATCGGGCTCCATCGAGCAGGATGCCGATATCGTCATGTTCTTGGACCGATCCGCCGACGAGGCCGAGGCCTCGCGCGACGACCGACCCGACGAGGGCGTTACGCGTATCGTCGTGGCCAAGAACCGTTCGGGCCCGATTGGCGACGTCGACCTGATGTTCCTGCCGGCATCCACCAAGTTCTATGAGCTTGATGGGGCGCATACCGAGGAGTAGGACAGGCGCCCGTTGCACGGGTATACTGGGAATGTTTTGTGCTTCTGCGCACTTGCGGTGTGCGGACAGTCCATGAATGTGAGGAGTAAACATGCCGTCAACCGTTTTGGTCGGTGCCCAGTGGGGCGATGAGGGCAAGGGTAAGATCTGCGACCTGGTCGCCGGCGACTTTGATGCCGTCGTGCGCTATTCGGGCGGCAACAACGCCGGCCACACCATCGTCGTCAACGGCAAGAAGTACGGCCTGCACCAGGTGCCCTCCGGCATCATGTATTCCGACCACGTGTCGGTGATCGGTAACGGCTGCGTCGTCAACCCCAAGGTCGTCCTTGAGGAGATCGACATGTTCGAGGCCGACGGCATCACCACCAAGAATCTCAAGATCAGCGGCAACGCGCATGTCATCATGCCGTACCACATCGATCTGGATGGCGCCTTTGAGCAGAAGCTCGGCAAGAAGAACATCGGTACCACCAAGCGCGGCATCGGTCCGTGCTACCAGGACAAGATGGCCCGTATTGGCCTGCGTATGCAGGACATGCTGGATGAGGCGCTGTTCCGCGATAAGCTGGAGACCGCTCTTGCCCGCGTGAACCCCGAGCTAGAGCTCATCTACAACCTGCCCACCTACACCGTGGATCAGATTTGCGATGAGTACCTGCCCATGGCCGAGCGCCTGCGCCCCTACATCACCGAGACGAGCCTGCTGCTCAACAACATGATCGATGAGGGCAAGGATTTGCTGTTTGAGGGCGCCCAGGCGACGCTGCTCGACATCGATCACGGCACCTATCCGTACGTGACGTCTTCTAACTGCACCGCCGGCGGCGCCATTACCGGTTCCGGCGTCGGCATGAAGAACGTCGACCGCGTGCTGGGCGTCATGAAGGCCTATATCACCCGCGTCGGTTCGGGCCCCATGCCCACCGAGCTTTCCTATGAGTCCGAGGCCGGCCACACGCTGACCGAGGAGGGCTACGAGTACGGCGTGACCACCGGTCGCCGTCGTCGCTGCGGCTGGTTTGACGGCCCTATCGCCAACTATGCCTCGCGCGTCAACGGCCTCACCGACATCGCCGTGACCAAGCTCGACGTGCTTTCGGCCTTCGACACCATTAAGGTGTGCGTTGCCTATGACGTCGACGGCGAGCGCTACACGAGCGTGCCCGAGCACCAGGTGCGTTTTGAGCATGCCAAGCCCATCTACGAGGAGCTCCCTGGCTGGAAGTGCGACATCACCGGCTGCCGCAGCTTTGATGAGCTGCCGCAGGAGGCTCAGGACTACGTGGCATTTATCGAGGATCTGGCACACACCCGCGTGACGTTCATCGGCGTCGGTGCCGGTCGCGAGCAGATCATCAACCGATTCTGGAAGTAATCGGCGTTATTTGGTTATTGCGATATACCCCTTTGCAGCCCAGATGGGCGGCCGAGGGGTATATTTGCTTGTAATGGGCCCGCGCGGAGCGGGCCGGTAATCCATAGAGGAGGCACCCTTGAAGGCGGACACTCAAACCATCGACATCCTGTTGTTGGGCAGCGGCGGCCGCGAGCATGCTCTGGCAGCCAAGCTCGCAGCATCACCGCGCGCCGGCAAGCTCTACATCGCGCCGGGTAACGGCGGCACCGCGAGCTGCGGCGAGAATGTGGTTCTCGACGATTGCGATCCTGCGGCCGTGGCGGCGTTTGCCCAGAGCCATGGATGCGGACTCGTGGTGATTGGCCCCGAGGCTCCGCTCGTGGCGGGCGTTGCAGACGCCGTCCGCGCGGCGGGCATCCCGTGCTTTGGCCCGGGTGCCGAGGGCGCCCAGATGGAGGGCTCTAAGCTGTTCTCCAAGCAGCTCATGGAGCGCGCCGGTATCCCGACGGCAGCCTATGGCTCATTTACCGACGAGGCTTCGGCTCTTGCCTATGTGCGCGAGCAGGGCGCTCCGCTGGTCGTCAAGGCCGACGGCCTTGCCGCGGGCAAGGGCGTTATCGTGGCAACCGAGCTTTCGCAGGCCGAGGAGGCTGTGCGTGAGTGTTTTGGCGGCACCTTTGGCGATGCCGGCAACACGGTGGTCATCGAGGAGATGCTGACCGGCCCCGAGTGCTCGCTGCTGGCCTTTACCGACGGCAAGACCGTGCGTCCCATGGCCACCTCGCAGGATCACAAGCGTGCGCTCGAGGGCGACAAGGGCCCCAACACGGGCGGCATGGGCGTCTACAGCCCGGTGCCCATCGTGACCGACGAGGAGCACGCCACCATGGTGAAGGTCATGGAGCAGACCGTGGCAGAGCTCGCTGCCGAGGGTATCGACTATCGCGGCTGCCTGTACGGCGGCTTTATGCTCACCCCTGCCGGCCCCAAGGTGCTGGAGTTCAATGCCCGCTTTGGCGATCCTGAGACGCAGGTTGTGCTGCCGCGCCTTAAGAACGACCTGGTCGAGGTCATGCTGGCTTGCGCCAACTGCGAGCTCGATCAGATTGAGCTCGATTGGCGTGACGAGTGGGCCGTGGCCGTTGTCCTGACGAGCGCGGGCTATCCCGGCAGCTACGAGAAGGGCAAGGTCATTACCGGCATAGAGGATGCCGAGGCTATGGAGAGCGTGACGGTGTATCACGCCGGTACTGCCGTGGTGGACGGCGAGCTCGTGACCAACGGCGGTCGTGTGCTCGCCGTGACCGCGCTGGGCGATACGTTCGAGAACGCTCGCGACCTTGCCTACGAGGCCTGCGAGAAGATCAACTTTGAGGGCAAGACCCTGCGCCACGACATTGGCCTGCGTGCGCTGCGCGGCCGCGACGCCTGGGATGCCTAAAATCCGAGAGGAATGAGACGGATGGACGAGAAGAACGAAGAGCTCGTGGACGCGCAGATCGTCGAAGAGGACAGCCGCATGTATGGGCACGCCGAGGGCGAGCCTGGCGGCGAGGTCGCTGACGAGCCGGCGCTGGTGCTGGGCGACGACGACCCGCACGATGCCGAGCTGCACGAGAAGATTCTTTCGGAGGAGTGCGCCTGGAAGGGCAAGATCCTCGACGTCCACCGTCTTGAGGTTGAGCTGCCCAACGGTCGCCGCAGCGCCCGCGATATCGTTCGCCATCCGGGTGCGGCGGCCGTTGTGGCACTGACCGAGAGCGGCAAGATCGTGCTGGTGCGTCAGTACCGCACCGCCATCGACCGCGTGACGGTCGAGATTCCCGCCGGCAAGCTCGATCCGGGCGAGGACCCGCTCGATTGCGCCAAGCGCGAGCTGCATGAGGAGACGGGCTTTAGGGCTGGTCGCATTCGCTTTTTGACGTCGATTGTCACGTCCTGCGGTTTTTGCGATGAGATCATCCACATCTACTTGGCTACCAAGCTCGAGTTTGATGCGCCCGACCCCGACGATGACGAGTTTGTCAACGTCGACCTGGTGTCACTGCATGAGCTGATCGACGCCGTACTCGACGGCAAGATCGAAGACGCCAAGACCGTTGTGGGTGCCTTGGCTTGCGACAGCATTGCTCATCGTTTGGGTGGAGCGGAACTTTAACGAGCGGGGATGATCCCGCAGGTTTGTGTAAGTCAGCGAAAGTGCTCCATTTGAGACAAGGTGGCCTAAAAGAGAAGGGAAGCGTATGGATATACGCGACCGACGATTGAAGGCCAGATTGTCCAAATGGAGCACTTGCAGCGTCGAGACGAAACGCGGTTTGGTAAAACCGCGTAAGGTGACTATGTTTAAGAGGCTTCTTTCGTATTACAAGCCCCAGATGGGGCTTTTTGTTGCTGATACTCTTTGTGCTCTGGTGCTTGCCGCCATTGACCTGGCGTTCCCCATTATCTTGCGCAATCTGACCGGCGGGCTCTTTACTCAGGGTCAGGCTGCTATTATGCAGGCGCTCGGTATGATCGCGGTGGGACTGGTGCTGATGTATGTCATCCGCTGCGCCTGCCGCTATTTTGTGAGCTATTGGGGTCATGTGATGGGCGCGCGCATGGAGTCCAAAATGCGCGAGGACCTGTTCGATCAGTACGAACGGTTTAGCTTTGCGTACTTTGATCGCAACAGCTCGGGCGACATGATGAGCCGCGTGGTCAATGACCTGTTCGATATCTGCGAGGCGGCGCACCACGTGCCCGAATGGATCATTATCTGCGGTATCGAGATCATCGGCTCGTTTGTGATTCTGTTTACCATCGCGCCGGTGCTCGCACTCGCCATGGCTGTGGTGACGGTGGTGTTCGCGGTCATTATGTTTTGGCAGAATATGCGCATGCGCGAGGTCTTTAGCGATAACCGCAAAAAGATTAGCGGCATCAACGCGCAGCTGCAGGATTCGCTGGCGGGCATGCGTGTGGTCAAGAGCTTTGCCAATGAGCAGACCGAGCGCTCTAAGTTTCGCGCCTCGAACAATCGCTACCTTTCGTCCAAGGAGAACATGTATCACGCCATGGGCGTCTATACCGCGACGTATGGCCTGCTCTCGGGAGTGCTTTATGTGATCGTGGTGCTGCTGGGCGGTTGGCTCGTTGCCCAGGGTCAGCTGCAGGCGGTCGATATGGCAACCTTCGCACTCTACATTTCGCTGTTCTGCACGCCGCTCGAGACGCT
The DNA here is from genome assembly GCA_900551635.1 of uncultured Collinsella sp. GTDB lineage: Bacteria > Actinomycetota > Coriobacteriia > Coriobacteriales > Coriobacteriaceae > Collinsella. The sequence goes on from URWQ01000015.1 coordinate 9,484, forward strand.
CGTCAATTCGGCTGAGACGTATCAGAAAGCCATCGCCGGCTTTAAGCGCATGGATGAGGTGCTCTCGACTGTCCCCGATATTCAGGATAAGCCGGGTGTTGCGGATCTGCAGGTGACGGCTGGTGCTGTGGAGTACCGCGACGTGTGCTTTAGCTACGAGGATGTTGAATTGGCCGAGCGCGGCGCCGACGGACGCCCTGTTATCGACCACATGGACCTGTCCATCAAGCCCGGTCAGACCATCGCTTTGGTTGGCCCCTCGGGCGGCGGCAAATCGACGACTTGTTCGCTGTTGCCGCGCTTTTACGACGTTGCCGCCGGCTCCATTAGCATCGACGGCCAGGATGTGCGCGACGTGACGCAGCATAGTCTGCGCCGTGCCATCGGCCTGGTGCAGCAAGATGTGTACCTGTTTGATGGAACGATCGGCGAGAACATCGCCTACGGCAAGCCGGGCGCCACGGCAGAAGAGATCGCCGAAGCGGCCCGCCGCGCCAATATTGATACCTTTATCGAATCGCTTCCGCAAGGCTACGACACCGTGGTGGGCGAGCGCGGCAGCCGTCTTTCGGGTGGTCAAAAGCAGCGCGTCGCCATCGCGCGCGTTTTTCTCAAGAATCCCAAGATCCTTATTTTGGATGAGGCGACGAGTGCCCTGGATAACGAGAGCGAGGAAGCGGTGCAGGAGTCGCTCGAAGAGCTGGCACGCGGCCGTACCACGATCATCATCGCCCACCGTCTCTCGACTATTAAGCATGCTGACGAGATTGCGACCGTTGAGCATGGTCGCGTTGTGGAACGTGGCACGCACGAGGAGCTTCTCGCCCGTGGCGGCACCTATGCCCGTTACTATCGAATGCAGTTCGAAGGTGCGCGTGCGCACGAGCTCGACTGATTGATATGACAGGAAGACCATGGCTGATAAGAACCCTTTGACTCCGGAAGAAGTGACGGAGTTATTCTCCGAAATCGATGCATCCGGCGTCTTGGATCCTACGCTCGCCAAAAAGCGCACCGAGCGCATGCGCGAGAAAGAGGCCGCCGTCAAGCGCGGCGACAAGGCGACGCTGGCGCGGCTGCGCAGCGAGGATCGCGCGAGCCAGGCAAAACATATCGACCCGCTGTCCGAGGACGACCCTTCGGGCTCGCAGGTGAGCCATACCATTACGAAGACCGCCATGGCCGTGGTTATCGGCATTTTGGTGCTGATTGTGGGCATGCAGATTGGCTACGGCGTGATGCGACGTCTGAATACCGCGAACCTTTCCGAAAGTGTTTCGGTGGATACCGTTTCGACCGCGCTCAAGGGTGGACTTGAATGGGGCAATGGCTTTACGCAGTTCCCGCTCGATTTTACCGTCGACGAGGCAGATGAGCGCACGGGCACGGTTGAGGTGACGGTGCTGGACACGTCTTCTGCCAATGAACTCGAGCTGCTGTCCAACGGTCAGATTCAGGCGGCGGCGCTCGCAACCAACGCCCTGCTCAACGACAAGATCGACCGTGTGGTGTATAACGTTCACGCCTATATCGACGAGGACAGCAGGATCCAGCATGATTCCTTCTTTGGCATGTTTCCTGCTCAGGGGCACCAAAGCGCCATCCTGACGTTCGTTTGGACCAAGAGCTCGTCCAACGCCACGAGTATCGACTGGAAGATGCGCATCGTAAGCATGGACGACACCATTGCCGAGCGCATTCAAAAACAGGTCAACTCGGTTTCATCGCTGATCGAGGACCCGGTGGTGAGCCAGACCAAGATCACGGAGGAGCAGGCCGAGCGCGATCTTGAGCATCGTCTGCACGGTCGAGAGATCTTCCGCGGCGGAAAGCCCGATCGCACGCCGTCCGAGCTGCTGGAGCAGGACAAGCAAAAGTAGTCCGCAGCCACATAGAACGATGCCATCCCGCGTGAGCCGCAAGCCCACGCGGGATGATTTTTCTGGGACGGGGATTAAAAAATCATTATGCACAGGAAGTCATAATTATCATTTTGTAAACAATTCTATGTAATTAATGCCATGGGCGATGCTTGCGGTTAGAATACCGCGAGGCCTAACTACACACCTTTAAGCCGGTCCTGTGAGACCGGGAAGGAGAACTATGGCGAACAACCATATTGCGGGCGCTGCCGCCCGCACCGTCGCGCCCAGCGAGCTGTGCCAGCGTATGCTGGCTAAAACCAGCAAGGGCACCTGCGGTCCCTGCATCCTGTATCTTGAGGATGGGACCATTTTTTATGGCCGTGCATGCGGTGCCGAGGGTACCGCAACCGGCGAGGTCTGCTTTAACACGTCGCTCGAGGGCTACTTTGAGGTCATGACCGACCCGAGCTATGCCGGCCAAATCGTAACCATGACCTATCCGCAGATCGGCAACTACGGTATCGACGAGACCGACGTCCAGTCGGCCTTCCCCGGCGATACCGCTCGCCCCGCGAGCGCTCCCGCCATGCGCGGCATGGTCGTCCACGACATGTGCGCCACGCCTTCTAACTGGCGCTCGACCGTCAGCGTGCCGGAGTACCTGCGTGCACACGGCATCGTCGCTATCGAGGGCGTCGACACCCGCGCTCTCGTGCGCCACCTGCGCGACAACGGTTCCAAGATGGGCATAATCTCGACGGAGATCTTCGACGTCGACGAGCTTGCCGAGCGCCTGTCCGCCGCGCCTACGCTGGTCGGCGAGAACCTGGTCAAGACCGTGAGCTGCCCTGAGCCCCACGCTTTTGCCGTGAGCGACCTGCCCGCTACGCATGACTTTGCGCTTGCCCCTACCGCTCCTGCCCGCCACAAAGTGGTCGCCTACGACTGCGGTGTCAAGCGCGGCATCCTGGAGGGCCTGGTTCGTGCTGGCTGCAACCTCACCGTCGTGCCGTGGGATACACCCGCGAGTGAGGTGCTCGACATGAATCCCGATGGCGTTTTTTTGTCCAACGGCCCCGGCGACCCCGATGCCGTGGTGGAGACCTACGAGCAGGTGCAGCAGCTAATCGGCAAGGTGCCGGTTTTTGGCATCTGCCTTGGTCACCAGATGATCAGCTTGGCATGCGGCGCCCAGATGGAAAAGCTCAAATTCGGTCACCGTGGTGGCAACCAGCCGGTTATGAATCTGGTCAGCCGCCGTGTGGAGATCACCGCGCAAAACCACGGCTTTGGCCTGTTGTTCCCCAGCTTGGGCAAGCTTGTCCCCGAGCTTTCGGGCGGCGAGACCGAGCACGCGGCCGATGGCGATCTGCGCGTCTGGGTGCGCCGCGGTATCGCGCCGGTCGTGATGAACGAGCGTTTCGGCCGCATTCGCCTGACGCATGTGAATCTCAATGACGGCACCGCCGAGGGCATTCAGCTGCTCGATGCGCCGTGCTTCTCGGTCCAGTACCATCCCGAGGCATCGCCCGGCCCCACCGATGCTCACTATCTCTTTACCGCCTTTACGCGACTCATGGACGGCGAGGAGAACTATCTGGACATCGATACCGCCAAGGACCGCCTTGCCGGCTGGAATTTCGCCGATAGTGGTTCCGCCGTTCTACCGAACGGCGGACCTGTCGACGCTGCGGTTGCATCTGGCACATCATCTTGCCGTTCTGCTTCGGACGCGCGGGCATAAGCCCAGCGCGCCCTCGCATCACGGCAACCTGATGCACCAGCTGCACCCTCGCTGACTTTTCCAAAACATTGAGTCAGCCTCTCTAGGAGGTTTTAAACATGCCTAAACGTACCGACATCAAGCGCATCCTCGTCATTGGCTCGGGCCCCATCGTCATTGGCCAGGCGGCGGAGTTTGACTACGCCGGCACCCAGGCCTGCCGGGTGCTGAAGCAGGAGGGGGTGGAGACCATCCTGGTCAACTCCAACCCGGCGACCATCATGACCGACCCGGGCTTGGCCGACCGCACCTATGTCGAGCCCATCACCGCCGAATTTATCGAGCGCGTGATCAAGAAGGAGCGCCCGGATGCGCTGCTGCCCACGCTGGGCGGCCAGACCGGTCTGAATGCCGCCGTCGAGCTGGCAAAGGACGGCACACTCGACAAGTACGGCGTCGAGATGATCGGCTGTGACCTTGCCGCCATCGAGCGCGGTGAGGACCGCAAGCTCTTTAACGAGGCCATGGCCGAGATCGGCCTGGAGGTCGCGCGCTCGGGCTATGCCTACAGCGTGGCTGACGCCGAGGCCATCGCCGAGCGTGTGGGCTATCCCTGCGTGCTGCGTCCGAGCTTTACCTTGGGCGGCGCCGGTGGTGGCATCGCGCATACTCACGAGGAACTCGTCTCCATCGTGAGCCAGGGCCTTGAACTCTCGCCTGCCCATGAGGTGCTGGTCGAGGAATCCATCGAGGGTTGGAAAGAGTACGAGATGGAGGTTATGCGCGACCACGCCGGCAACGGCATCATCGTGTGCTCCATCGAGAATTTGGACCCCATGGGCGTGCACACCGGCGACTCCATCACCGTGGCCCCGGCCCAGACCTTGACCGACCTGGAATACCAGCGCATGCGCGCCGCGTCGCTCGCAGTACTCGAGCGCGTGGGCGTTGCCACGGGCGGCTCCAACGTGCAGTTCGCCGTGCACCCTGAGACGGGCCGCATGGTAATCATCGAGATGAATCCCCGCGTGTCGCGCTCCTCGGCCCTGGCCAGCAAGGCCACGGGATTTCCCATCGCGAAGGCGGCGGCGCGCCTGGCCGTGGGCTACACCTTGGACGAGATCGTGAACGACATGACCGGCACCACGCCGGCCTGCTTCGAGCCGACCATCGACTACTGCGTCGTGAAGGCCCCGCGCTTCGCCTTCGAGAAGTTCCAAGGCGCCGACGACACGCTCACGACCCGTATGAAGGCCGTGGGCGAGGTCATGGCCATCGGCAACGGCACCGCCGGGCATGAAACCGAGGAGTTTGCCGCCGCCGTAATCCGTGAACTGGCCGAGGAAAAGGGGCTGCACCTGCAATATATGGTCGTCAGTGAAGCCGGTGCTTCGGTGTATTCGGCGTCCAAGCTGGCGGCGGAGGAGTTCCCGCAGTATGATGTCAACCTGCGCAGCGCGGTTTCCATTGCGCGCCGCTTGCAGGACCCGCTGGCCGAACTGGTTAAAATTGACCCCAAGGCCGTGGGCGTGGGCCAGTACCAGCATGATATGCCCCAGAAGCGCCTGAACGAAACGCTGGACGGTGTGGTGGAAGACTGCGTGAACAGCGTTGGCGTGGATCTGAACACGGCGTCCGCCCCGCTGCTGGCCCGTGTGGCCGGCATTACCAACGCTACCGCTAAAAATATTGTGGCTTGGCGTGAGGAGGAGGGCGCGTTTACCTCCCGTGCGCAGCTGAAAAAGGTCAAGGGCCTTGGCCCCAAGGCATTTGAACAGTGCGCAGGCTTTTTGCGGGTTCGGGATAGCAAGAACGCGCTGGACGCTACCGCCGTTCATCCGGAAAGCTACGCCGCGGGCAAGGCTCCGCTGGAAAAGCTGGGGTATCAGCTTTCCGACG
>URWQ01000016.1 GCA_900551635.1 uncultured Collinsella sp.
TCCACGGGAAAGGGGGGCCGACCCCACCACCGGCGGCGGCGATGCCGGAAGCCGTGCCAGGCTGAGCCTTGATCATGACCAGATTATCGGTACGTAGAACGCCCGTTACGAGCTCGGAAACCATACGCTGCAGGTGCAGGTCCTCTGCCAGAACATAGATGCCCTCAGGGAGCTTACGCAGCCCCATATCGGCAATATCGCGAGAGACAGTCGCCTGCGTGCAATCAAAGCCCATAGCGCGGAGCTCATCGACCAGCACGCGCTGCGTGCGGACGTCCTTATTGCGCACAATATCTCTAATGGCATCCTGGCGCCCATTGCGTTTTTTAGCCATACAAACCCTCTCTCCAAAAGATGGCGGAGACAATCAATCAGTGATTGAATAGTTTAACGCTATTTGAAGGCTTTTGTGTATAAGAACGCATTTCGAAACAATTCTATGCAAATTTGTTTCGAGATGAGCCGTTTAGGCGGTTTTTGCGCCCGTCCGGTTAAGAAAAGCTGCCAGATGCGTACACATCACGCAGCGCGCGGGCTTGGCGCTGGCGATCGGCCCAAACAACAGACCGAGCCCCCGATGGTTATCCTTGAGCGCGGCGACCATCTGACGGGTTCGAGGCGCCTCGAGCATATCACGCATACGGGCGGAACGCTCGATTGACGACACCCCATGCGGGCTCAGACACAAATTCTCGATGCAGGCGACCAGTCCGGCAAAGTAGAACTTTTGGGTTGCCAGCTTGAGCCGACCACCGCTATCTGCTTCCGAGAGTGAGTCCGTAAGCTCGTCGAGCGCCCGGGTGTCATCGGATACCTTGGCATACATGGTGGGATCAAAGGCATCTGTAAGCTTAGGTGCCGCGACGTGGAAACAAGCGTCGCCGCAGCCGGAGACGCACTGCGCCCGCGAGAGCGCGCACGCCATAAACCCAACTGTGCGAAACACCTTGTCGCACAAAAGGCATGCCTCAAACAGCGAGCGGCTGTACATCACGCCAGAGGTCTGAGCGACTAGGCCGCCTAAAATCAACTGGGACAGCCCGGTCACCATCGAAGACTTGTCTTCAATGACAATAGGGGCAACATCCAAGACGCGCGAATGGCGCTCTCGATGTGCATCATAGCGGTCGAGCGACACCGTGGGGAACACTATGTCTGCCGCAGTATCGCACGCGATATCGACCATCTTGGAAAGGGACTGCGGAGCAAGCCACTCATCGGCGTTCATAGCGATGATTTGAGAGCCACGCGAGGCAGCAAAACCGGCACGAAGACAAGCACCGCGCTTCGCGTCCTCGACGTCAATCAAATCAATATGGATGTCCCTGTCGGCAGCAACTTGAAGCGAATGGCGCACACCGGGCGCAGCATCGCGGCAGACAACAACAATCTGCAAATCGTAGAGGTCTTGGTTCTGGATACTCTCGAGCGCACGCATCGCATAGCTGGGCGAACCTTCTACCACAAGGATCACCGAAAGTCGCGGATGCGAGCCACGTCGAACCAAGTTATCCGTCCTCTCGACAGCAATGAATCAAACCGTGGTTCATGGTACACCCCGGCAATAAAAGCAATGAGACACCGGTTGTATTGCACGCCAAGAACAGATGTTGAACACGCGCAGCCCACAGATGACGGGTGTCGACGCACGACGCGTCGAGCCCTCCCCTAGTCGAGCACGACGAGCTCGGCGGGATCGTAATCCACGCCCATAAACGTAAGGCCGCAGGCAGGAGCCGTGGGGCCCGCAGCGGTACGGTCGCAAGCATCGATGACCTCACGCATCCACTCGGGTTCACGGCGATGCATGCCAATCTCGACAAGCGTGCCCACGATCGTACGGACCATCGAATGCAGGAACGCATTGCCCTCGATGGTAAACGTCAGGATGTCCTCGCCAAACGCAATCTCATGGCCAAACTCGGCACGCATCACGCAGCGATGCGTGGGCTTGCCAACGGCCGAGGCAACCTTGCAAAAGCTTTTAAAGTCCTGTTCGCCCAGCAGCGCGGGGCAGGCAGCAGACATAGCCTCAACATCCAAGGGATAGCGATGCCACCACACGGCACCGCGGGACAGCACGGGGCGCGCATCTCGATCGGCAATACGGTACGTATACGTACGGGAACGCGCGTCAAAACGTGCAGAAAAGCCTTTACGGGCCCTGTAGACCTCGTTTATGGCGATATCTTTGGGCAGCAGGGCATCCATGGCCCTCAGCCACCTACGGCGCGTCAGGACAAGCTCAGCGTCCGTTACGGGCACACTAATGTACTGCGCCACCGCATGCACGCCGGCATCGGTGCGCCCTGCGCACGTCAGGTCGATCGGACGGCGCAGGAGCGTCTCGATAGCGCGGCGCAGCTCGCCCGCAACCGTCGTCTGGCCAGGCTGCTCGGCAAAGCCGCTATAGGACGAGCCATCGTAGGCCACGCGGAAAACGAGCGTGGCGTCGAGCTCGGGAATCGAATTGAAATCAGACGGCGCGGTCATGGGCGCTCCCAACAAACAGGCAATGGCATTTCGACAAAAAAAGAGGGGTACGCGAACGTACCCCTCGAATATAGCCTATGCAGACGGATTGTCTACTCAGCGGTCTCCTCAGCAGGAGCCTCCTCGGCAGCCTCGACCTTCTTGGGAGCAGCGGCCTTCTTGGGGGCCGGAGCAGCCTTCTTGGCCTTAGGCGTGCAAGGCTCGGTGACGAGCTCCATGATAACGATGGGAGCATTGTCGCCCTTACGGTTACCGAGCTTCATGATGCGGGTGTAACCGCCGTTGCGGTCCTGCCACATACCCTGGGCAGCCTTGTCGAAGATCTCGGCAACGAGCTGCTTATCGCCGAGCTTGGCGATAGCCAGACGACGAGAGTGCAGGTCGCCCTTCTTGGCCCAAGTGATGATCGGATCGACGACCGAACGCAGCGCCTTAGCGCGGGTCTCGGTGGTCTTGATGCGGTCGTTCTCGAAGAGGGCCTTAGCAAGGCTCTTCTTCATGGCCTTGGTGTGGCTCGCATCGGTGCCGAGCTTCAGGCCCTTCTTAACGTTGTGACGCATGGTCTAGTTTCTCCTCAAATATGCGAAGCATTAAGCCTTCAGGCTCAGGCCCATGGACTCAAGCTTGTCCTTCACTTCCTCGATCGACTTAACACCGAAGTTACGGATGTTGAGCAGATCGTTCTCCGAGAACTCAACAAGCTGACGGACCGAGTGAATGCTGGCGCGCTTAAGGCAGTTGTAGGAACGGACGGAAAGGTCCAGATCCTCGATCTGCTTGTCCAGCTCGGCGTTGTCGTTGGTGACCTCGGGAGCGAAGATCGAAGCCTCCTCCTCGACCTCGGGGGTCTCGGCAAGGTTCATAAAGGCGGCCATATGCTGGTTGATGATATTGGCAGCCTGGACCACGGCGTCGCGCGGGGCGATGGAGCCGTTGGTCTCGATCTCGAGGACAAGGCGGTCGTAGTCGGTGTGCTGACCGACACGGCAAGCCTCAACGAGCTTGGCGCAACGGGAAACCGGCGAGTACAGCGAGTCGACGTGGATCACACCGATGGGATCGTTGTCGCGCTTGTTGGCCTCGCCAGAAACATAGCCGCGGCCATAGCCGATGCGCATGCTCATGGTGAGATGGCCACCCTCGGTGAGCGTAGCGATGTGCTGCTCGGGGTTGACCAGCTCAAACTCGGACGGAATAAAGAAGTCCGCACCGGTGACCTCGCAGGGGCCGTCAACCGAAATGGTGGCGGTCGCCTCGTCGGTCGTGCCGAGAGCCCTGAAGACAAGACCCTTGACATTCAGGACGATGTCGGTGACATCCTCGACCATGTTAGGGATGGTCATGAACTCGTGCTGCGCGCCATCGATCTGAATAGCCTCGACGGCGGCACCCTCGAGCGAGGACAGAAGAACGCGACGAAGGGAGTTACCCAGCGTATCGCCGTAACCACGCTCGAGCGGCTCGACGGAGACACGAGCAGACGTCTCGTTGATCTCTTCGACCTGAACCTGAGGCCTAATGAATTCTGACATGTATTACCTCCAGCCTCAGCAGCCCGGATGGACTACTTAGAGTAGAGCTCGACGATGAGCTGCTCGTTGATATCACCGCTGATCTGCTCACGCGTCGGCAGAGCGAGCACGTTACCAGACAGCTTCTCGATATCGACCTCGAGCCAGCCAGGGACCTCAAAGCGCTCGGAGGAAATCAGGGCCTCCTTGATGGGGAGGAGGTCACGGAACTTCTCGCCGACAGCGACGACGTCGCCGGCCTTGACGCGGTAGGACGGGATGTCCACGCGCTTGCCGTTCACGGTGAAGTGACCGTGACGGACGGACTGACGAGCCTCTTTGCGGGTGCGGGCGAAGCCAAGACGGAAGACGACGTTGTCGAGGCGAGACTCAAGAATGATCATGAGGTTCTCACCGGTGACGCCGTTCATCTTACGGGCCTTGTTGAAGTAGCCGTGGAACTGCTTCTCCAGAACGCCATAGATGAACTTGACCTTCTGCTTCTCGCGCAGCTGCATGCCGTACTCAGATTCCTTGCGACGGCGCTTGGGCTGACGGATAGATTCCTTCTTGCTGCTGTAACCGAGCTCAGCGGGATCGATCCCGAGCTGACGGCAGCGCTTAAGAACAGGAGTCCTGTCGATTGCCATATTGATACGATCCTTTCAGTTACACGCGGCGACGCTTCTTGGGGCGGCAGCCGTTGTGCGGAATGGGGGTCTTGTCCTGGATGCTCGAGACCTCGAGGCCAGCAGCCTGGAGAGAGCGGATGGCGGTCTCACGACCGGAGCCGGGGCCCTTGACGAAGACGGAAACCTTCTTCATACCGTGCTCCATGGCCTGCTTGGCAGCAGCCTCGGCAGCCATCTGGGCAGCGAACGGCGTGGACTTACGGGAGCCCTTGAAGCCCACCTGGCCAGCCGACTTCCAGGAAATGACGTTGCCCTGGGGATCGGTGATCGAAACGATCGTGTTGTTGAACGTAGAACGAATGTGAGCCTGGCCCACGGAAATGTTCTTACGGTCCGCGCGCTTCAGACGGGCAGCGCGAACGTTCTTCTTAGCAGTAGCCATCTATCTAGCGCTCCTTATTTCTTCTTCTTAGCACCGATCTGACGCTTCGGGCCCTTGCGGGTACGAGCGTTAGTGTGGGTGCGCTGGCCGCGGACCGGGAGGCCCTTGCGGTGACGAAGGCCGCGGTTGCAGCCGATGTCCATAAGGCGCTTGACGTTCTGGTTGCGCTCACGGCGGAGGTCGCCCTCAACCATGATCTGGTTCTTATCGATATAATCGCGGATGGCGTTAACCTCATCCTCGGTGAGGTCCTTAACGCGCGTATCCACGTTAACGTTGCACTCGACGCAAATCTTCGTCGCAGTGGTGCGGCCGATGCCGTAAATGTAGGTCAGACCGATCTCAACGCGCTTCTCACGCGGGAGGTCGACACCATTAATACGGGCCAACGTAGTCTCCTCTCTTAACCCTGACGCTGCTTATGACGGGGGTTCTCGCAAATGACGAGGACCTTGCCATGGCGCCTAATGATTTTGCACTTATCGCACATCTTCTTGACCGAAGGACGTACCTTCATCGTTCTTCCTTTCGGTAGCGCTCAAACTACTTCCCTACTATCTACTCGCCCAGCCGCAGGCGTTTAAAACTATGGCTGGTCTTCACACACAATCCGACCGTAGGTTGAGCTAAGCCTGCAGTCGGAAATGGAGTGCGTGTATGCGTGCCGCTATTTGTAGCGATAGGTGATGCGGCCGCGGGTCAGGTCGTACGGGGAAAGCTCCACGACAACCCTGTCACCGGGGAGAATACGGATGTAATTCATTCGGATCTTGCCAGAAATGTTGCACAGAACCGAATGACCGTTCTCGAGCTCGACCTTAAACATGGCGTTGGGCAACGGTTCCTTTACCGTACCCTCGAGCTCAATTGCGTCTTCCTTCTTCACAAGCAATCATCTTTCTCTAGAAAACGACAGCGATTGAGTATTCTACAACACGTATGCACGCATCGTAATAACTTCGTAATGACTCCACAACTAAATGGAACTTGTTACATTTCTCCGCCTTGGAGGGAGCACCAAGCACCTTGGGCATCCGTGGTGAGAATCACCGGACCGTCATTGGTAATGGCGACGGTGTTCTCGTAGTGCGCGGCGGGCAGGTGATCGTTGGTCGTAACAATCCAACCGTCGGAGCCCGTGCTCACATGGTTGGAACCCATCGTAACCATCGGCTCGATGGCAATGACCATGCCGGCCTGGAGGCGAACGCCCCTCCCCTTCTTTCCATAGTTAGGAACGTTGGGGTCCTCGTGCATCACGCGGCCAATGCCATGGCCTACATAATCACGAAGCACACCGTAACCGTGAGACTCGGCGAGGGACTGAACGGCATAACCGACGTCCCCGATATGGTTACCGGGAACAGCCTGCTCGATGGCTGCCTTAAGGCAATCGCGCGTGACCTCGCACAAAGCCTTGGCTTCGGGCGTGGGGGTGCCGACGAAAAACGTCCAAGCGTTATCGCCGACCCAACCGTCGACAACGGCTCCCGTATCGATGGAGATGATATCGCCATCGCGCAGGATCATGTCGGGGTTGGGAATACCGTGGACCACGGCATCGTTGATCGATGCGCAAATGGTCCCCGGGAACCCGCCGTAACCCTTAAAGGCCGGGGTGCCGCCATGCATGCGGATAATCTGCTCCGCGAGCTGATCGAGCTCAAAGGTGGAAACGCCGGGGCGCACCATGGCTCCAACGTGGCGGAGCGCCATCTTAGATAGCGCTCCTGCCTTCTTCATCTGCTCGATTTGCGTTGCAGACTTAATCTTGATCATAGACCGAGAGCCTCTTTGACATCCCCGTACACGGTCTCGCGAGCCTGGTCACCGTTGACCGACTTGAGCAGACCCTGGCCACGATAGTAGTCGACGAGCGGGCTCGTGGACTTCTCGTAGACGTCGAGACGGTTCTTGATGGTCTCGGGCTTGTCGTCGTCGCGCTGATACATCTCGCCGCCACACTTGGGGCAGGTAGCATCGGCAGGGGTGCCGGGGGAAACGCATGGGCGGGAAAGTACATGGGAAGACAGACGATCGATAATGACCTCGGGGGCCACATCGACCAGAAGGGCGCAGTCGATCTCGCGACCCATGGCGGAGAGCTCGGAATCGAGCGTCACAGCCTGGGCGGTGTTGCGCGGGAAGCCGTCGAGGATGAAGCCCTGCTGGGCGTCATCGGCGGCAAGGCGCTCCTTGACAAGGTCGATCACGAGCTGGTCGGGAACGAGCTCGCCAGCGTCCATGTACTTCTTAGCCTGAATACCAAGCTCGGTGCCACCCTTGACGGCAGCACGCAGCAGGTCGCCCGTGGAAATGTGGGCGACGCCAAACTCGGCGACGAGCTCCTGTGCGACGGTGCCCTTACCGGCACCCGGAGCTCCGAGCAATACGAGGTTCATGAGCAATCCTCCTCTAGCCTATTTAAAGAATCCATCGTAATCATACATCTTGATCTGGCCTTCGAGCTTATCGACCGTGTCGAGCACGACGCCGACCATGATGAGGATGGACGTGCCGCCAAATGCCTGGATCAGATGGTTACCCGTGAAGGAGAAGATGATCGAAGGCACGATGGCGATGAGCGCCAAAAAGACAGCGCTGGGAAGCGTGATCTTGTTGAGCGCGTTCTTGATGTAGGCCGCGGTAGCCCTACCCGGACGGACGCCCGGAATAAAGCCGCCCTGCTTCTTAAGGTTATCGGCCGTTTCATCGGGGTTGAACACCATGGAGGTGTAGAAGTACGCGAAGAACACGATGAGGACAACGTTAAGCACCCAGTTGAGCCAACCGGTCGAAAGCGCGGAGGCAACTGCCTGAATCCAGCCGATGCCGGGGAAGAACACGGCAATCTGAGCCGGGAAGTACAGCAGCGCCGAAGCGAAGATGATCGGCACGACACCCGCGGTGTTGACCTTGATGGGCAGGTAGGTGGTCTGGCCACCCATCATGCGACGGCCCACGACGCGCTTAGCGTAGGAGACCGGGATGCGGCGCTGGCCGCGCTCAAGGAAAACAATCAGCGGGATAACCAGCAGGATGATGGCGCAGATGATCACCATGGTGATGATGCCACCGGCATTGCCCTCGGTGCTGGAGAAGATAGCCTGCGGCAGACCGGCCATGATGTTCGCGAAGATGATCAGCGACATGCCATTGCCGATACCGCGCTGGGTGATGAGCTCACCAATCCACATGATCAGCATGGCGCCCGCGGTGAGCGTACCGACGATCATGAGGTCGAAGATGATCTCGGGAGCGCCGGCGCCATTGAAGCTGATGCCGAAGCTCTTAAAGAGGAAGAGGTAACCCACGGAGTTGAGGATTGCCAGAGCCAGGGTGAGGTAACGCGAATACTGCGTAATCTTGGTCTGACCGACCTCGCCCTCGCGGGCAAGCTCATGCAGGGAAGGCACGACGGCCTGGAGCATCTGGAGGATGATCGAGCTGGTGATGTAAGGCATGATGCCCAGCGAAAACACCGACACATAGCTCAACGCGCCGCCAGAGAAAAGATTCAGGAGGGCCATAGCACCTGCGGCGACCGAATTGTTATCGGTCGAGAAAAGGCCCAGCATCCCCTGGAAGGGAATGCCGGGCACAGGAACGTGCGCACCAATGCGGTACACGACGAGCATAGCTATGGTAAAAAGAATCTTTTCGCGCAATTCTTTGATGCGGAAAGCATTCTTAAGACCATTTAGCACGGCAGCTCGACCTTTCCGCCGGCGGCCTCGATCTTGGCCTGCGCAGAAGCGCTGACCTTGTCGACCTTGACCGTGAACTTCTTGGTGAGCTCACCATTGCCGAGCACCTTGACGGGCTCGAACTCGCTCTTGGTGATGCGAGCGGCCTTAAGAGCGGCACCGTCGATCACAGCGCCGTCCTCGAACTTGCGCTCGAGACGCTCAACGTTAACAGCGGTGTACTCGATACGACGGGGGTTACGGAAGCCCGGAAGCTTGGGCAGGCGCATAGCCAGCGGAGTCTGGCCACCCTCGAAGCCGGCACCCTTGGTGCCGCCAGAGCGGGAACCCTGGCCCTTCTGGCCGCGGCCAGAAGTGGTGCCGTGACCCGAAGAATTGCCACGGCCGACGCGCTTGCGGTTCTTGGTGGAACCGGGCGCGGGAGTAAGATCGTGAAGCTGCATTTGCTACTCCTCTACAATCTCGACAAGGTGCTTGACCTTGAAGATCATGCCGCGGACGGACTCGTTGTCAGCAATCTCGCGAACCTCGCGGATCCTGTGGAGACCGAGGGCACGGACAGTACGGACCTGGTCCTGCTTGCAACCGTTGGTGCTGCGGACCTGCTTGATCTTGATGGTGTCAGCCATGCTTAGTTCTCCTTACCGACGAACATCTCGGAGACCGTCAGGCCACGGCGAGCCGCGACGTCCTCAGGGCTGGAGAGCTCCTTGAGGCCCTCGACGGCAGCCTTGATGATGTTGAGGCCGTTGTCGGTACCGAGGGACTTGGACAGGACGTTCTTGATGCCAGCAAGCTCGAAGAGGGGACGCACAGCGCCGCCGGCGATAACGCCGGTACCCTCGACAGCGGGCTTGATGATGATGCGGCCGGCACCAAAGTGGCCGAGAACCTCGTGCGGGATGGTGCCCTGATCGGTCACCGGCACGTGGAACATGTTCTTCTTGGCATCGAGAGACGCCTTGGAGATGGCCATGGGCACCTCAGCGGACTTGCCCATGCCAACGCCGACGTTACCCTTGCCGTCGCCAACGACGACGAGAGCGACGAGGCTCATGCGACGACCACCCTTGACGGTCTTCGACACGCGGTTGATGTAAACGACGCGCTCCTCGAACTCGGAGGCCTCGCGCTGCTGCTTCTGATTACGAGCCATGTGCTACATACCTCCTAGAACTCGAGACCGGCGGCACGAGCACCGTCGGCGAGGGCCTTGACGCGGCCATGGTAGATACGGCCACCGCGATCGAAGGCGACCTTGGTGATGCCGGCCTCGATGGCGCGCTTGCCAACGAGCTGACCGACCTTCTCCGCAGCCTCCTTGTTCGAGGTGTGGGTGCCCTTAAACTCGGCCTCGAGGGTCGAGGCAGAGACGAGCGTCAGGCTGGAGCCCTTGCTGTCGTCGATGATCTGGGCATAGATGTTGGCGTTAGTACGGGTCACGCGAAGACGCGGACGCTCGGAGGTACCCGAGACCTTGCCGCGAACACGACGCTGACGACGCTTGAGGCCTTCCAGCTTCGCCTTATGCTTGTTCATACGTAAACTCCTAAAAAGGTTGATCTTGCCAGCACCTGACGGGGTGCTGGTCTTATGCGAGTGAGTCGGTTACGACTACTTGGCGGCCTTACCCAGCTTGCGGCGGATGTGCTCGCCAACGTAGTGGATACCCTTGCCCTTGTAAGGCTCGGGAGGACGATGGCCGCGGATCTCAGCGGCGATCTGACCGACCTGCTGCTTGTTGATACCCTTGACGTTCACGTGGGTGTTGTCGGGAACCTCGAAGGTGATGCCCTCGGGAGCCTCGACGATCACGGGGTGCGAGAAGCCCAGGGAGAACTCGAGGTTCTTGCCCTTCTGCTGCACGCGGTAACCGACGCCGGCGAGCTCGAGCTTCTTCTCGAAGCCCTCGGAAACGCCAACAACCATGTTGTGGATGAGGGCACGGGGGAGGCCGTGGCGGGCACGGGTCTCACGCTCGTCGTCGGGACGGGAAACGGTGAGGACGTTGTCCTCGACGTTGATAGCGAGCTTCTCAAAGACATCGAGCTCGAGCTGGCCCTTGGGGCCCTTGACGACAACGTTGTTGCCGTTGACTGCCACTTCGACTCCGGCGGGAATCTGGACAGGCTTATTACCGATACGAGACACGGTGATCTCCTTTCCTTCTACCTACCGAGCGAATTACCAGACGTAAGCGATGATCTCGCCGCCGACGTTGTGCTTGCGAGCATCGCGGTCGGTCATGACGCCATGGCTGGTGGAAATAATGGCGGTACCAAGGCCACCGCGGACGCGGGGCATGTCGGCAACGCCGGTGTACTTACGCAGGCCCGGCTTGGAAATGCGGCGGATGCCGTTGATGACCTTAGCCTTCTTGGGACCATACTTAAGCGTGATGTGCAGAGTCTTCTGGGGAACGGTGTCCTCGACATCGTAGCCCTCGATGTAGCCCTCCTCGTGCAGAACACGAGCGATCTCGACGAGCTTCTTGCTGCTCGGCATGGAGACCGTGGCCTTGTTCACAGAGTTAGCGTTACGGATGCGCGTAAGCATATCTGCGATCGGGTCTGTAAGGTTCATACAGATTCTCCTTCGTTCTTGATGAACACGTGCTCTTGGTTCTTCGCCGCCCTTAACGGCAAAGCCTTTTTAGCGCGTTTTCCCTGTTCCAAACTGATGCTTGAAACGCTGGTAGTGACTTACCAGCTGGCCTTCTTAACGCCGGGAAGCTCGCCCTTGAGTGCAAGCTCGCGGAAGCAGACACGGCACAGGCCGAACTTGCGGTACACAGAGTGCGGACGGCCGCAGCGCTGGCAGCGCGTGTACTCACGAGTAGAGAACTTCTGCTTGCGATTGCACTTGACGATCATCGATGTCTTAGCCACTTATATCCTCCTCACATAGAGTATTGTTCGCCCCAAGCGCCGCCCCCTTGTGGGAACGGCGCTTATAGGGCAGGTGAACCTATTTCTTGAACGGGAAGCCGAAGGCGTCCAGAAGGGCCTTGGCCTCCTCATCGGTGTTGGCGGTGGTCACGAAAGTGATGTCCATACCACGCTGGTGATCGACGGAGTCGAAGTCGATCTCGGGGAAGATGAGCTGCTCGGTGACGCCCATGGAGAAGTTACCACGGCCGTCGAAGCTCTTGGCGGAGATGCCGCGGAAGTCGCGGATACGGGGGATCGCGACGGAGGTCAGACGATCGAAGAACTCCCACATACGGTCGCCACGCAGGGTAACCTTGCAGCCGATCGGCATACCAGCGCGCAGGCGGAAGGTAGCGATGGACTTGCGGGCACGGGTGATCATCGGCTGCTGACCGGTGATGGCGCGCAGGTCGCGCACGGCACCGTCGATGGCCTTGGAATCGGTAGCGGCCTCGCCGACACCCATGTTCACGACGATCTTCTCAAACTTGGGGATCATCATGACGTTCTCGTACTGGAACTTGTCCTGAAGCTGCTGCTTGACCTCGTTGTTGTACTTGGTCTTCAGACGCGGCACATACTTCTCTTCTGCCATTGTTCACTCCTTCTTGGGGTTTTAAGCACGGGGCGTGGCCACGATGGGTTGTCCTCGTGCCTCCTGGCTGCATCCGCGCCGCTCATGGCATTTTGCGGTTTGGACTCGACGCAGCAGGAGCCGACAAAACAATCGGTACTATACGCGCATCGGGAGCGTATTTCCAGAAAAACCTCGTCTGCCTGCACAACTCCACAACTCCCCCGCACAAATGGGTCCCAAAAAGCTGTTGCGGTGAAATAGGGACTGTTTGGCGGCCTAACAGGCTTAAACAATCCGTATTTCACCGCAACTTATTGGTGGGGATGCGATTAGCGCTTGCGGGGGATGAGTTTGGTGCGACGCAGGTGGATCATCTCGGCGGCGATGGAGATGGCGATCTCCTCGGGGTCCTCGGCCTCGATGGCAACGCCGATCGGAAGGTGCAGCTCGTCGATCTGGTCCTGCGTAAAGCCTTCCTGCTCCAGGCGGGCGCGCACAAAGGCCGTCTTGCGGCGCGAACCCAGACAGCCCAGGTAGGCAGGCTTGGCACGCATGGCCTGAATCACCACGTCGATATCGGACTTGTGACCCGCCGTGGCGACGACCACCAAGTCGCGCGGACCGATGGGACACAGCTCGCTCAGGTTCTTGTAATCGACCAGGCGACGATCGTAGACACCGGGCACCCATTCGGGCGTCAACGTGCCGGGGCGGTCATCGCAGGCCACGACGGCAAAGCCCGCCGCCGTGAGCACGCGCGCCGTCGCGGCGCCCACGTGTCCGCAGCCAAAGATGTAGGTCAGGCCCTCGGGGCAGAGCGTCTCGACGTGCGCCGCGGGAATCTCGGAGGCGGCGTTGGTGTAGGTGACGTTACTCCCCTCCTCCACCAGTGAAAGCCCGGGGCAGCCCACAATGGTATGGCGCGATGCCTCGCCATGGTACTCGGCCACATCGCCCTCGAGCGCGCTCGCGATAAACGGCTCAAAGTCGATGACGAAGTCGCCGATACGTCGATACGTCAAGACGTCGGCAATTTCCTGGAACAACGGTGCCTGGATCGCATCCAGATGCAGATAGCACAGGCAGATGGCTCCGCCGCAGATCATACCGGTATCGGAGTTCTCGCCGCCCATGGTGTAGCGGACCAGACGCGATTGCCCCGCGGCCAGCAGCTCTCGCGCCTCGTCCAGCGCAAAAAGCTCGATCTTGCCGCCGCCGATGGTGCCCGCCTGGCTACCGTCGGCAAAGACGGCCATCCAGGCGCCCACGCCGCGCGGCGACGACCCCGCCGTGCCGGCCACGACCACGAGCTCGCACGTCTCGCCAGCACGCAGGGCGACAAGCGCCGCATTCACAGCATCGAGCTTTTCCATTGCCGCCTTCTATCCTCTAAAGATATCGGTAAGCATAGCGAGTGCCTCGAGCACGCCGCCGCCGACCGACGTCGCCTTGTCCGAAATGTAGTTGATATAGCTGGCATCGCCGCGCGGATCGACATCGGCGCATTTAAAGCCCTCAGTCACCTGCACGCCGTTCGCCAAAAGCCCGCGCAGACAGCCATCGATCTGCGTGCACATGGGCGAATCGCCCGCGTAGCCAATCACGTCTCCGGCGCTCACGATGTCGCCGATCGCGCGGTCGGACCGAAACACGCCGGCGGCGGGGCTGTGGATAACGCGCTCTCTGCCATAGCCAGCGATAATGCCCGGCACGCCCGTGTTGGGTTGGGGCGAACCCTGGGTAATGACACGGCCCAGGAAATGCCCGCGCATGGTCTCGACCACGGCGTCGCAATCGACCGGCGCGGTAAAGCCCGGCCCCACGGCGATGACGGTAGGCGCCATGTCGCGCGTGGTGCCCAGGTTGCGCTTGGCCAGAATCGCGTCGACCACAGCCGCGGGTTTAAGCTCATCGAGCATCTTGGCCTGAGGGTCCACCACGACGGCAACATCCCCCGCTTGGGTAATCTCGAGCGCCTCTGCCGGCGTCTGCGCCAAGCGAGCGCGAATGCCCTCGACCTGGACCTCGCCCAGGCGAATAGCCTCGCAAAAACTGATTGTGCGGCGGATGCACGTGGGAACCGCGATATCGGCCATAACGACCGACACGCCGGCGCGCACCAAGCGAGCGGCGACACCCGTGGCGATATCGCCGGCGCCGCGAACATAAACGAGCATTCCCGGGGCACCTCCCTGTGCTACGGTTTGAGCAGAGCAAAAGCGGTTCGACCGCTACTCTGATGATTATTTATTATCACAGTATTATACGGCGGTGAACAGATGGAAACGGTTAGCGGCAATCTTGCCTCGGCGCTCAGGATCGAGCCGGGCATTACCGCGATTATCGGCAGCGGCG
>URWQ01000017.1 GCA_900551635.1 uncultured Collinsella sp.
AACGACGCTTTTAAAGACCGTCCCAAAGGTCAAACTAGCCGTGGAAGCGGGCTATGGGCGCAAGCGGCTGCTCGCGAAAGACGCGCTCGACGGCGGCGCGGTATTCGTCGACCTTTTTAGTCTTACGTACGAGCTTGTGAACGGTAGTGGGGTCGGCGAAAGCGCACTTGGCGTAGAACCACCACTCCTTCATACGAAAGACCGCGTTACCGCCAATCTCTTCTGCATAGGCCGCAAACAGCGTGTCGTGGAAACGCTGCAGTTCGGCTACCGTGGCAGCGGGACCGCCGTTGACCATGCGAGCCAGAGCGGGGTTCGCAAGCAGGCCACGCCCCAACATCACATGGCGCGTGCCGGGATAGGCCTCCACCAGCGCATCCATGTCCTCAAGATCAAAAATGTCACCGTTATAGGCCACGGGGCACGGCGCACGCTCCAGCGTCTCGCCATAAAACTCTTTGCGCGGCGAGCCCGTATAGCGGTCCTTCTGTACGCGCGGATGCACGATCAGCTCTGCCAACGGCATGCGGCAATACAGATCGAGCACGCGCTCGTATTCGTCGTCATTCTCCAGCCCCAGCCTGGTCTTTACCGACACCGGCAACGGCGACCGCTCGCACACATCGCTTAAGAACGCCTCGAGCTCGTCGAGATTGCGCAAGAAACCCGAGCCCTTGCCCTTGGCGACAACCGTTCCCGAAGGGCAACCCAGGTTGAGATTGACCTCGCGGTAGCCCATGTCGGCGAGCACCTGTGCCGCCCACACAAACTCGTCCGCGTTCTTGGACATCAGCTGAGGCACCACGTTGAGCCCCTGGTTATTGGCAGGATCGATCTCCTTAAACGCCTTGCCGCCAAAGCGGTTTCCCACCCGCGGCGGCGGCAAAAACGGCGTGTAATAGCAATCGAGCGCACCGAAGCACTCCGCATGCACGCGACGGAACACATGCCCGGTAATCCCCTCCATAGGGGCCAGCGAAAGGATCATCTACTCTTCTCTCATATCAACACAACAAAGGGGCCGTCCCTTTGTCACATGCATTATGCCTTGCGCTTCAGGCGATTCACAAGGAAGAGGTAGCTACTGAACGATGACTACCCTCCAGCCGCACCCCATACAACGAGGTCTAATACTTTTCCCGAGAAGTGAACGAGTGAAAACGGGCCCCCGAGGCATCGGCACTTTCGAGATGCAATTTCCTGCGGTTTTGCCAGCCAAATCCTGCGGGTTTGACGTCTAAAAATGTCGATGCTTCGGAGGTCCAAGTATGGCCGTTCACTTCTCGGAAAAGTATTAGACCTCGATTTACATGCCACTCAATGTGACAAAATGGCTGCTCCTTTGTCACATTCGATGAAAAAGGGCACCGATGTTAGTCGATGCCCCAAAGCGGCTGCAGGTTAAGCCCTACAGCGTATGTCTAAGACGAATCGAACTATTCGTCCCAGGAGAGGTTCTTACCAGTCTTTTTTGCCAGCAGCAAGAACAGGCCGATAATAACGTTGCACGCGATGCAGAAGATGAAGACGCCCTGGAAGGAGCCGACAAGCTCATAGACCTTCATCATAACGGGCATGCCAAAGGCGCCGACGATATAGCCCACGGAGCAGATCAGCGCGAAGATGCGACCGAAATCGCGGGAGCCAAAGACATCCATAACCAAAACGGTCAGGGCAGTGCCAGCGATGACGTACATTACGTCGTTCACGCCTGCTGCGAGGATGCTGAGCGTCGAGTTGCCGCTGCTCATCATGAGCATGACAAAGGAGAGGATGGAGACAGCGAGCCAGCCCAGAATAGCCTTCGTGCTGCCAAACTTATCGCAAGTGGTGCCGACGATCGGATTGAGGAACAGATCGAAGAGCGATGCAGCGGATACCATGAAGCCGCCCACCATGGGGCTAAAACCAACCTCGGAAGCATACGTCGGGAAGAGCTGGTTCATGCAGCAAGTGAGCTGAACGAGACAGAGGAAGCCGATGCAGAAGAAGAAGGCAGGCGACTTAATGGCGCGCGCATAGCTAACGCCACGCGTGCTATCCTCGGTCGTCTCCTCGGTCTCGGTGACCGTCTCGCCCTCGACGTAGCCATAGGGCAGCATGCCCTTGTCCTGAGGCTTATAGCGAATAATCAGGACGGAAGCGGGGAGAATGAGCACGGCGGAGACGCCAGCGAGCACCAGATAGCCAGTCCTCCAGCCAGCGGCCTCGATGACAGAGGTGATGACGGGACTCATGATGAGCATGTAAATCGAGTTCACTGCCCAAGCGAGACCGATTGCCAGGCCACCAGATTTTTTGAACCACTGGTCAATAACGTCGGACATGGCGACGCCGGTGGTGAAGGCGAAGCAAACGCCAATCAGGGCGCCAGCGGCGATGAACATCCAGACTTCGGTGTAGAAGGCCATGCCTGCGCCGGCAGCAAGCAAAATAAGCTCGACAACGGGGAGCCAAACCTTGCCAACGACCTTGGGAATGAGTTTTCCGACAAACGGAAGAGCTGCCGCAAGACCAATGAGCGTTGCGGTGAAGTAATACGAGAAGATGGAATAGTCAAACCCGAACTCCTCGCACACGGGTGCGACGAAGGAGCCCGCGATGACGCTATAGGATCCGGTCGTGCCGGCAGACATAAGGCCGAGCGCGATTACGAGAACCCATGCGTAAACCTTGCTGCTCTTTAACTTTGCATTTTCCATTGATACAGCTCCTAGAGACCCAGAAGGGCACACATAACGGCCTTGATGGTGTGCTGACGGTTCTCTGCCTCACGGAAGATGACCGAAGCGTTGGCCTCAAAGCACTCGTCGGCAATCTCAAAGCCCTCGGTGATGATTTCGCGATGGAGGTCGTTCTTGCACTGGTCGAGGAGCATTTTGCCGACACGGTGATCTGCGTTATGGACAGAGGGAAGCTCATGCATGCAGAAGATGTCGGGATTGTTGGTGCGCTTGCACAGCTCGCTGGTGACGCGATAGGGGTACAAAGACTCGGCATCGCCCAGCCAGGAGTTGTAGTCGTCGG
This sequence comes from uncultured Collinsella sp., assembly GCA_900551635.1. Classification (GTDB taxonomy): domain Bacteria; phylum Actinomycetota; class Coriobacteriia; order Coriobacteriales; family Coriobacteriaceae; genus Collinsella. The sequence goes on from URWQ01000017.1 coordinate 3,028, forward strand.
GATCCAGAACCTCTTCGCCGCACTCGGGGTTGATGTAGCGCCACTCCTCGGTAACGATAACGTCAACGCCATCCAGGGCATCGAGGTCAGAGGTGATGGTAAAGGTCCTATTGGGAGCGTACTTGGCGTAGCAGGCCTCCACCTCTTCGATCATTTCCTTGCACATCTGATGACGGAGGTCGTCGGGGCCGATGGCGAGGAAGTCCATGTCGAGCATAGCGCACAGACGGCCATACCACACCGGGGCGCCGGCGCAGTTGCCAACGAAAGCCATCTTCTTGCCGCGGCTCGTACGCAAACCGCCCCATTGCTCTTCCATCGTAAGAGCGTCAGCGAGCATCTGAGTCGGGTGATCGCCGAGAGTAAGGGCATTGATGACCGGGATGTCAACCAGGTCGGCGACGTCATAGAGGAACTGCTCGTCCTTCTGTGCGCGGTAGACGATGAGATCATACATGCCGTTAAAGACGCGCATGGCGTCCTTGACGGTCTCGCAGTCACCCATGTGGGAGTTGGTCAGATAAGTGAAGCCCATGCCCAAATCGTTGCAGGAGGTCTCGAATGCGCAACGAGTACGGGTCGAGCCCCACTCAAAGTTGGCGAGGACGTTTTTGCCGGGGAAGTAGCGCTGGTCGACACCAGACTTCTTCTGAGCCTTAAGGTTCCAGGCAAGATCGATGAGATAGCGGAAATCCTCGGAGGAGAGATCATGGATGTTGATGTAGTCGCGACCGCGGAGGCTGTTGTTCATGCCTATTTCCTTTCCATTTAGTGATAGATGAATGTCGAATGTGTCCCCGAGGGAAACACGGATATCCCTCGGGGAGCAGTAAGTGTGGCGCCTAAATCAGACAGTGCAGGCTCAAAGGCTCGCTAGCAGCTGGCTGCCACGTCCTTGGTCCAGCAGTGCACGCCGCCGCCGGACAGGTTAAGCGCGAGAGAGTCAATCATGATGACTTTGCGATCGGGGAAGCAGCTCTCAAGAACGGCTTTGGCCTGCTCGTCCTTCTTCTTCACGACTTCGTTCATGCCCTCGTGGTAATAACGCTGACCAAGAACGACGCCATTGCAGATGAGGAAGTTGCAGTAGCTCGCTGCTGCGTAGAAGTGGACGGGGCCCTCGGGCCATGGAGTGCCATCCATAAACTTGCCGCCCATTTCGTCGATGAAGCCCTTATAGAGCTCGTAATCCTCATCGCCAGGGGCGATAACGACTTCAATCGGCTCGGCGGAGGGCATACGAACAATCTCGAAGGGCTTGCCCTCCCAGTCCGTTTCGTTGCTCAGGATCTCGTAGGCCGCCTCAATGCGGCGACGAGACTCTGCGCCAGCCTTGCTCGAGGCTGCCTCTTCATCGGACACCTCGGCAAGAAGAATCTTGTTCGGAGTGATAAAGCGACACATCTCATCAATGTGAGCCGCAAAGCTCATGCCAAAGACGGGAGTTCCGTCTTCCTTCTCGTCGAGGATGCCCAGTCGATAGTCGTCGTCCTCGAGCATAGGCTGCGGAAGCCAGATAACCTTGTTGAGGTTGTAGATGCGCTTATACTCGGCCTCTACTTCCTCTTTCGTGAACTCGGGATTACGCTTGCGGCATTCCGTGTCCTCGATGGCGATCAGAGTGCCGTGACCGTCAAACTCGCGGTCGCCGCCCTCCGAAACCATTTCGGAATTGACGATATCGAAGCAACCGAGCGCAACCGCCATGTGAACAGCTGCCTTACGTGCGGACTGGCACTCCGGGGAGTTCTTGTCCCACACGCCGTAATTAGTCCAAGCGGGGTTGACCATATAAGAATGGCCCTTGTCGTCGACCATGATGCTGGGACCGTTGTCGCGGACATAGAAGTTGGAGTCTTCGAACTGCGTGATCTCGATGCGATCGAGATCAACCCCCTCCTCCTTCAGGCGCGAGCAAGCCTCCTCATAGGAGCCGGGGGTGCCGCAATTGAGGTTGACCGTAACGTCGCCATACTCGAGCAGAGCCTTGATCACGTCAACGCAGGGCTGGCGGTTATCGTAACCCTCTGCACGGATGTAATCGGGAAGCCATGTCACATAGACGTTGGAGCGCTTCTCGAACTCGCCCGGCATACGATAGTTCTCGTACATGGTTGGTCCTTCCGTCGAGTTTCCCGCGATGCTGTCCGGCCGCGACAATAGCGGGGTTTCACCTGCTATTGTACTACTATACCTACCGTTCGGTAGATAGTTTTGAATAATTGCCGCTCGCCTACTGATACATACCGTTCACCGTATATAGTGGTCATGTTTGGACACGAATTGATGTTCCGTTGCCATCCTTAATAATGTTGGTAGTGCGGAAGTGATTTACGATGGAGAAATGCAGCGTGAGCACAAGAAAAAAAATATTGGACGCAATGTACGATCTTGTGGCAGAAGTCGGTTATGACAAAGCGTCTATCGGAAAGATTTGCGACTTTGTCGGTATATCCAAGCCATCGGTGTACTACTACTTTCCCTCTAAAGAGGAGATTTTCACTACGCTCTTGGACAGCATGTTTCCGACCATCGACTATCAGCGCGACTACTCGCTAATAGTCGATAGGGACGGGTTCAAGGCCGCGCTTATCGAGCTCGGCAATTCAGTTATAGGTGGCTATCGAAGCGATGAAAAGCGCCGGCGCGTGCTGGCCGAGGTTAGCGTCCAAGCAAATCGAATTCCTGCAGTTCAGGAACGTCAAGCGACGGCGACCAAACGAACCATGGATGCGCTTAAAGACATCCTTCTCCATGGTGTAGAGATTGGCGCGTTTTCCGATAGTGCCGACGTGATGCTCTACGCACAAATTCTTTATACCGTTCTGGAGGGAGCAAGCAATACGGTCGCTCAAGGTGAGGATATTGATGAAAAAGCGGTTTGGGCGGGAATAGTCGAGCTTATGTTCAAATAGACCAGCCAAGCTGAAGCGCATGTTGGCGCCCATGGTGCCTGCGGGCAACCTTTAAAACGAAAACAGGGGTCGACTCCAATCTGGCTTGGAGTCGACCCCTGTTGCGTGGCAATCTATGCCGGTGCAATCGGCGCTTATTACTTTTCAGCAGCCTTACTGAGAAAGCCGGAAACGATAGCAAACGCAGCAATCATAAGGTTGCAGGCAATGCAGAAGATAAATACTCCCTGGAATGACCCTGCCATGCCGTAAACCTTCATCATGACCGGCATTCCAAAAGCACCGACGACATAGCCCGCTGAGCAAACGATTGAATAGATCCTTCCAAAATCGCGTGATCCAAAGAGCGAGAGGAGAAGCATCGGCATTGCGGTTCCAACAATGGCGAACATGGCATCGTTTACGCCAGCTGCAATGATGGAAACGGTCTCGTTGCTTCCGCCAATGATGAGAAGTAGGAATGAAAAAATGCTGACACCTGTCCACGCGACCGTTGCTTTAATAGTGCCGAGCTTGTCACATGTTTTGCCTACGAAGGGATTTAGGAAGATGTCGGAAAACGAAGCTGCCGAGACCATTGAGCTTCCTACGATGGGATTGAAACCGACCTCGCTTGCATAGGTTGGAAACAACTGGTTCATGCAGCAGGTGAGCTGCGCCACGCAAAGCAGGAGGACACAGAGAATAAAAGACGGCGTTTTCGTGGCATCACGGAGTGCCATGCCCGAAAGGGCATCTTCCCGCTCATCGACGCTGTGGCTCTCATGGGTTTCAGAGGTGGTCTCTCCGTACGGAAGCATGTTGCAATCAGAGGGTTTAAGGCGAATGATAAATGCACTCGCAGGTAAAATCATAGCTGCAGAAACGGCCGCAAGTACGATGTATCCCGTACGCCAGCCTTGTTGCTCGATGACCAGCGTAATGACAGGGCTCAACAACAGCGTACAGAGAGAATTAACGCCCCAAGCAAGGCCGATGGCAAGACCGGACGATTTACTGAACCATTGGTCAATAACATCAGACATGCAGACGCCCGTTGTGAACGAAAAGCAGATGCCGATCACCGCAGCGGAGACGATGAACATCCAGACTTCGGTGTAGAACGCCATTGCGGCGCCGGCGGCAATAAGGACGAGTTCAACACAAATATGCCACGGTTTGCCTATTACTTTTGGAATGAAACGACTCAAAAGTGGAAGTCCAAGTGCAAGGCCAAGAAGAATCGCAGTGAAATAGAAAGAGAAAGAGGTGTACTCAAAGCCCAGGTCTTCACATACTGGAGCAACGAATGAGCCGGCAATAATGCTATATGTGCCAGTCGTTCCGGCGGACATTAAGCCGAGCGCAATAACGACGACCCAAGCAAATGCGCCGCTTTCACGGAGACAATCTTTTTTGGCAGGTGTGGTGAGAGTCATGGTTGCTCCATTTCTATCGGCAATACATCCTATATGCCTACCGATAGGTATATAAACCAGAGGACTCTTCGTCAAGCATTAAGCGGGGAGAGGGAGTTCTTAACCTGCCGAACGGTAATTAGACCCCGTTTTCGCAAGGGTCTCAATGTGACAAAGGGGCCGTCACTTTGTCACATTATTCGGAGCGCAGGGCTTCGACAGGGTCCTTCTTGGATGCGCTGCGGGCAGGCAGTAGACCGGCAACGACCGTCAGCAGCACCGAAATTGCAATGAGCACCAGCGCATCCTGCACGGGCAGGCTCATCAGGTTGGGGACCTGTTTGGCCGCAAGCGCCCAGGCATTAACCGGAAAGCTCACGGCCACCACGACGACAACAGCAAAGACGCCGGCAATGAGGCCCTCGATAAAGGTCTCGGCATTGAATACGTTGGCCACGTTACGCTTCGACGCGCCGATCGCACGCAGGATGCCAATCTCCTTTTTGCGTTCCAGCACGCTGATGTAGGTGATGATGCCGATCATGATGGAGCTCACCACCAGACTGATACTCACGAATGCGATGAGCACCAAGCTGATGGTGTTCACGATGTCGGTCACCGAACCCATGATGATGCCCATGTAGTCTGTGTACGAAATTGCCCGATCATCGTGGCCAGCGGCTTTGACCTGCTTGTTGTACGCATCGATGTGATCGAGTACGCGCTCCTTGGCCTCAAAGTCGCGCGGGAAAATCTTAACCGAGATGGGATCGGCCTCGTCCGCATAGCCCAGTGTGGCCAGATTGTTATCATAGGTGAGCTTCGACGCCTTGGCATAGCTCATCATGAGCGAACTCAGGTCCTCGGCGTCCATGTTGAAATGGATGGCACGAGCAAAGGCGCTCGCATCCACGTGCATGGCGCTCGCCAGGTTGGCAAAACTCGAAGACATCTGCGTCGCCATCTGGTCCATAAGCCCCGCTGCGCCCGCCTTGAGCTGGGACGATACCGTCGACGCTATCTGCTCGCTGATTGCCTTCATCACCTGATCCATAGCCTGCTGCAGATACGGAGCCAACTGCTTTTGCACATAGTCGCTCATCGCCTGCTGCAGACGCTCGGCCAGGGCATCGCCGCCGAGCACTTTGAGCTGGGCCAGGATTTGCTGGGCTGTGTCATCATGCTCAAGATACGTCGAGAATGCGGCAGAGAGCTTTGACGCCTCCTTAAGATCTTCGGGCGACAGCGCCTTAAACTGATCAGACTGCAAAAAGCCCTCAAACAGCTGGTTGGCTAGTGCTCCCACCTGCTGCATTTGCTCGGGCGTGAGTTCTAGACCGTCAAAGATACCCGAGAAATCTGGGGTTGGCACTTTTGCCATGATGTCGCTGAAGTCGATGTCCTTGCCAACGCCCGAGAGGTCAATGTCCAGCCCCGACAGATCGATGCCAGAAAGGTCCATACCGCCGGCCGCACCCGAGAGTGCAGACGCATCAAACGAGAACGCGCTCTTGAGCGCCGCCTCGTCCACGCTGAACATGCTGCTCAGATCCACGCCTTGTTTGGCCTCGCCTTGCAGTTCGTCGAAGGTTTTGCCCGTAAAGACATCCGTCTCGGGGTGAGCAAGCTGCTCCTGCACAATCTGCGAATTTGCGGCGCGTTCCATAAGCTGACGAGTCAGTGCATGCGTATAGGCAATGCCCGGGGTCAATGCGCTCGCGTTGGCCGTCTCGTTAGGTCGCACCACGCCCACAATGCGCACGTCAATACCGTCGGCAACCTTGGCCGTCATAAAGTCGGCATCGTCAGACATGTCAGTCCACATGCCAGTCTCTTCGTTTTTGCGATACGCATCAGCCGGCGACAGCACCTTAAACGTGGTAGACAGCGCATCGTCGTAGGTAAAGTCGGTGCCGGTCTCGGGCGTTTCGACCCCACCGTCAGCCGTCATAGCGCTGTTTACCAGATCGTTGAGCTCATCGATGTCCAGCGCACCGATGCTATAGAGCGTGTAGTCGCCCACCGTACCGCGGCTCGAAAGCACCATCACGGCTTCGTTGGCTGACGTGGGCCAATGACCGGCGACGACATCGTACTGGCTGTCGAGCAGGCTCTGGTCGTCAATCATCTCGTTAAAGACCGAGGTTCCCATGGATTCCATGCTCACCGTTGCCGCCGAGCTCGCGCCTCCGCTCATTGCCTCGGTCATAGCGTTGGGAACAAGCCGGACGGGCTTCTCATCGCCCTTACCCGCACGATAGACAACCGGCGTCACGCCGTAGCCGTACTGGATGGCGTTGACCTCTTTGTCGATACCGTCGCCACCGGCATCGAGCCATGCCTTAAAGCTCGTCATGTCGTTGGACTTAACGCTTGCAAACATGTCCTTTACGGCCGTAACCACGGGGATCTTATCGGTTCCCTTAGCCTTGCCGCCGGCGCTGTCGTCGGACGAATCCACATTTTCGGGCGAGTCATCATCCGCAGCCCCCTGCCCGCCCATCATGGACGACAGGTCGTAGTCCTGCTGTGAGATGGTGAGCGGGTAGCTCGAGAGCGTGTCCTCCTCGACCTTTTTGATGTAGCCGTTTACGCCATTGGACAGCGCCAGAATCGCCGCGATACCGATAATGCCAATCGAGCCCGCAAAGGCAGTCATGGCCGTGCGGCCCTTCTTGGTCATGAGGTTTCGAGCAGAAAGCCCCAGCGCCGTCACAAAGCTCATCGAGGTTTTGCGCGTAGGCTTAGCCTCGCGACGCGCGGCCTTGGCAACATCAAAGGGGTCGGAATCGTCGGTGATCTTGCCGTCCGCCAGGTTGACGATGCGTGTGGCGTACTGGTACGCCAGCTCGGGATTGTGCGTGACCATAATAACCAGACGGTCGCGCGCCACGTCCTTGAGCAAATCCATGACCTGCACGGATGTCGTTGAGTCCAGGGCGCCGGTCGGCTCGTCTGCCAGCACGATTTCGGGATCGTTGATCAGGGCGCGGGCGATGGCCACGCGCTGCATCTGTCCGCCCGAAAGCTGGCTCGGGCGCTTGTTAACGTGCTCGCCCAGGCCAACTTTCTCCAACGCCTCGCGTGCACGCTGGCGGCGCTCGGCATGCCCCACGCCCGTGAGCGTGAGCGCCAGCTCCACGTTTTCCAAAATGGTCTGATGCGGAATGAGGTTATAGCTTTGGAACACAAAGCCGATGCGGTTGTTGCGGTAGGCATCCCAATCGCGATCGTGAAAGTCCTTGGTCGAAATACCGTCGATCAGCAAGTCGCCCGAGTCAAAGTGGTCGAGTCCGCCAATAACGTTGAGCATCGTGGTCTTGCCCGAGCCCGAGGGGCCCAGAATGGCCACGAACTCATTATCGCGAAAAGACAGGCTTACGTTGTCGAGTGCCACCTGCGTAAACGACTGCGTAACGTACCTTTTGCAAATTCCTTTGAGCTCCAGCATGGACGGCAACCTCTCCCACGCGGGCGCGCTCGCCCGCTCTCCTCCGCCGTTCGTATTCGACGCGTTTGTCCTACTCTATCCCCATTTTTTACCAGCGCCAGTGAGGAATGTAACGAAGCGTGCCAAAAAACGAACGGGACGGCGCCCAAAAGAAGAGGTCCCGAGCGGGACCTCTATATGGTGGAGCTTATCTTGAAAGGTAGCGGACTACTTCGCACGGCGACACGCGATCCTCGCTATGCTTTACGCGTTTTTTACTGCTCGCTATTCGCAATCGCCTGGTCGATAAGCTTGTCGAGTGCTGCGCGCTGCTCGGCGGAGCTGATGGCTCCCACGATTGGATCCCCTACGATGTTGCCATTCTGATCGATGACATACGTCGTCGGGAACGAGAACAAATTTGACGTAAACTTACCGGCCTCGCTATCCGACTTGAACCAGATGTTCTTATATGTCACGCCCTTCTTGCTCAGCACGTCCTTGGCATCTGCAATCTCGCCCTTGTTGCCATCGAGCGTAAAGGAATTGACGCCCACGACCTGGCCGCCCTTCTTGGCAAGCTCCTTATTCAGGTCCTCAAGATCGCCCAGCTCGCCCACGCACGGCTTGCAAGTAGTGAACCAGAAGTTCATGACGGTAACCTTGTTCTTAGAGAACAGCTCGTCGCTGTTCACGTCGTTGCCATCCAGATCCTTGCCCGTAAAGCTGGGGAACTTCGTCGCCTCGCTCGAAGCATTGGTACCAGCCGTCATGCCAGCGGTCGAAGCGTCGACGCTCTCGCCTGCGCTCGGCGTGCTTCCACAGCCGGGGAACTCCTTCTCCAAGCTCTCGAGCTTGTCCTCGATTTCCTTGATCTGCTGCGCACCGGCCTTGAGCGTCTTAAGCTCATCCGCCGTAAACTCATCCTTGGCGCCGTCGATGGTCTTGAGCAGAAAATCGCCGTAATTGCTGCCGTCCTCAATCATTGCCGAGTCTTTATTTGCCGCATTGAATACCTTTTCCCACAGCGCGTTATCACTCGAAAAGATCTCGTTCTCCTTCTGCATGAGCTTCGCATACAGCTCGGCGGCCTCGTCGGCATTGGCCGGCTTCTGCGCAGTGAGTTCTGCGATCTTAGGATCGGAGCCCGCAGATTCGCTCGCATTGCCACCGGGCGCCGAACATGCCACAAGGCACAAGGCCAATACCGGCACCATAAACAGGGCCGCAATCTTAGAAAGCTTCATAGTCATTCCTCCGTTTTGTCGAAGCTTGTTTACTTTTTATCAGCGGTCAAGGGAAGCTTTTCCGCCGACACATCCAGGCCATAGCGATAGCTGATGGCATCGACGGGACAGGCCCCGATGCACTTTCCGCACCGGATACATTCGGCATGATTGGGCGCGCGGACCACATCAACGTCCATCTGACAAACCTTTGAGCACTTGCCGCACGAGACACATTTGCACGCGTCAACCTGAATCCCCAACAAGGACACCCTATTCATGAGCGCATAGAATGCGCCGAGTGGGCAAATCCATTTGCAGAAGGGGCGGTAGAACAAAACGCTCAGCACTACCACGGCAATGAGAACGGCAAGTTTCCAAGTAAAGAGATGTCCCAACGCAGATCGAATGCCGGCATTGGCGATGGCCAGCGGAATGGCGCCCTCGAGCACACCCTGCGGACAGATGTACTTGCAAAAGAATGGGTCGCCCATGCCCACGTCGTTAACCATCAAGACGGGCAGCACTACCACGGCAAACAGCAGCACGACGTACTTGATGTACGTGAGCGGCTTGAGTTTTTTCGTGGAGAACTTTTTGCCGGGAATCTTATGAAGCAGCTCCTGCAGCCAGCCAAACGGGCACAGAAAGCCGCATACAAAGCGTCCCAGCAGCACGCCGAGCAAAATGAGCGTACCGGTAACATAGTAAGAAAAGTTGAACTTGGATGAACCTACCACCGACTGGAACGACCCGATGGGGCACGCACCCGATGCCGCGGGGCACGAATAGCAATTAAGTCCAGGTACGCAGACTGTTTTTCCCGCGCCTTGATAGATGCTTCCTTTGGCAAAGTTTGGCAGGTGAATATTGGTGACCAGCGTCGCCGCCGCCTGAATGACGCCGCGAAATCGGGCCAAAACATGCGACGCAGTGTTTTCTCTTTTATCCAATTCCGATACACTCCAAGCACAGCCTAATCGCTTTGGCCAGCACGGCATCTGCCTCGCCACGCATAACGCCAAAGCACACCATGGCAATTCCGACGATTAACAAAGCGACCTGTACCACGGGTTTTACCGCTTTGAACAACCCAACCACTCCTTTCGTTACGCGACCATTGGACCATATCGACTATAAAATCCGTGTTAAGCGCGATTTGGAATGTGCAAGGAGACTGTTATGCGTATTTTGATCGTCGAAGACGAGCGAGCACTGTGCGATGCAATCGCGCGCAGCTTGCGAAACTTGGCGTACAGCGTCGACTGCTGTCACGATGGACAGGAGGCGCTCGACCTGCTGGGCGTCGAAGTCTTTGACCTCGTGGTACTCGACCTCAACCTTCCCCGTATCGATGGCATGACCGTGCTCAGGGAACTTAGGAAAACCGACTGCGAGACCAAGGTGCTGATTCTGTCCGCACGTGGCGAAGTATCCGATAAAGTCGACGGACTCGATGCCGGCGCCAACGATTACCTCACCAAGCCGTTTCATCTGGACGAACTTGCGGCAAGGATCCGCAGCCTTACCCTCAGGCGCTTCGCACAAAGCGACATAGTATTAACCTGCGGAAAGCTCCGCTTTGACACCAAGGCGCGCATCGCTTCCGTGGACAGCGAGGCTCTATCTCTTACGCGCAAGGAAACGGGAATCTTGGAATACCTGATGCTTAATCAGGGGCGTCCGGTAAGTCAAGAGGAGCTTATCGAGCACGTTTGGGATAGCAGCGTGAACAGCTTTAGCAACGCAACCCGCGTTCATATCTCGTCACTCCGCAAAAAGCTGCGCAGCGCTTTGGGATACGACCCGATTCGCAATCGGATTGGAGAGGGCTACGTTATGGAGGATGGAGAATGAAAGGGCTTTCGCTGCAATGGCGCATAACGATTATGACGGCACTGCTCACGTGTGCGGCGTGCGTGCTGACGAACTGCCTGGTCGGCTATACGGGCATGCGCTACATGGACGCCATCGGCAGTGACATCTCGGCCCTTAACGCAACCGGCGAAGACTCGCCCCAGGCGTTCGACCCAACGAAGGGGAGCCTCGATGACGAGGTCACGATCGTCGTAAACGACGCACAGGAGTCTTTTGGCACGACAGCCTGGTACATCACGGCTGGAGTCACACTCCTTGGCGGCGCGCTGGCATACTTTGTGAGCGGCCGTGCACTCAAACCGCTACGGGCTTTTGCAGCCCAGGTTGAGCGTGTGCAGCCTGACAACCTAAGCGAAATCAGACTCAATGAAGATGTGCCCACCGAGCTACAACGATGCAGCGCTTCTTTCAACGACATGATCGCTCGTCTTGGCGAAGGGTTCTCTGCACAGCGTCAGTTTACCGGCAACGCCGCACACGAGCTGCGCACCCCGCTCATGGCCATCCAGGCCACGGTGGAGGCCATGATCGATGGCGTCTACGAGGCCGATGAGGAGCGCCTGGTCACCGTGAATTCCGAGATCCAGCGCCTGTCGCGGCTGGTGAATGCGCT